>NZ_CALKTL010000165.1 GCF_937997405.1 uncultured Campylobacter sp.
AGTGACGGATGAAAATCATCTTTTCATCCGCACTGCTTGGTACGCTTCCTGCATCGCTATTTTTGCGTCGTGCACGCGATTCCGAGAGCATAATCCCCCGCTCTTTTGATCGTAAAATTTTACTCCCTTCTCTTCTCCCCTAAATGGGCAAAGTTTACGTTAAAAATTTATACGAAATTTTTCTGTATGAAGCATGCTTTAGTGCAGCCATATAAAATCAATGAGCGTAGAATTTTACCTAAAAATTTGCACCCGCTCGCAATAATACTCGTTTTAAATTTACATAAGACGTTAAAAAAACTATGTGTGTCCCGTCATAGCTACTGCTTCAAACTCTCCGTTAAAATTATATTAAACTCGTAAAGTCGCGCGTTCACTATACGCTACCGGGCTTGTATTGCACTCACCAAGCTCATCCTCATCAATGCTAAAACAGAATTAATCATATTGCTAGAAAGCGTGTCAGCTGGCAGGTATAAAAGAGAACTACTGCGAAAGTGGCGCAAAATACGATACCTCCACGCCTAGCTGCTTAGTGCTTGCTGCTCTGCGAGTGCAAGCCCAAGATCCAAAAAGAGATTTAAAGTAAAGTAGCGCCTGCCACCCTACGCGCGTGCAAACAGCTCAAAGCTGCCAAAAGTTTGCGCTCACTTCGCCACTGAGCGCAATTTATCTATTGCACAGTTATTAATGCTTTCAGATTTCAACCTGTTCGCTTTTACTTTCCGTCTTTTAAATGCCTGCGCGCAGCTAGCTGCAAAGACGTATTTGCTGGATATGCCTTGTAGCTCGCCCTCATGACCTAGATAAAAATCCGTCGTAATTTATGCGGATATTTGAAGCAGGATCGTTTGGATACGATCTTTCATATGAAGCCCAAAAACGCTATGCCGATACAGATGCTCGCGCCATTTTTTTCGCTCTGCGCGCGCTGCCTAACGTCGCTGCAGTCACAATTTTCTCTGATACGACATTTAAATACAACCTATCGCCAAAAACTACCGAAAAGCTTTTAGCCTTGTTTTTCTGCTTTAGAATTTAGTCTCAATCAGTTCTTTGCCAATAAACTGACAGAATTTCCATGCTTTGATATAACCCATCCACGCGGAATTTAGCTAAATTTATTTGGATTCTTAAAAACGTGCCAACTTTTCTATCGCGTCTTATTTCGGATAACAGCAAAATTCTACCGCCACACTGTAAAGAGTTAGATTCTATCAGGTAGATTTATTAAAAATTTTAAGAGCAGCAAAAGCGGTAATGGATGGTTAATGCTTTTCTATATGGATACCGCCGCCATTAAAATTTTAATCAAAAGATA
>NZ_CALKTL010000166.1 GCF_937997405.1 uncultured Campylobacter sp.
GGGTGGTGCGCACCAGCCTCTTGAGGTCGGTCACCCCGAAGCAGGAGCTGGCCGCGGATGAAATTTACGGCACGGAGGAGCCAGCAATCATAGCACCTAAGCCGATAAGTGAAATTTTGGAAGGCAAAACGCGCCCCGGGCACTTCGACGGCGTACTAAAAGTGCTAAATAAGCTTTTTAATCTAACTCGTCCTAGCAACGTTTATATGGGTAAAAAGGACACCCAGCAGCTTTTCATCGTGCAGAAGATGGTAAAGAGCTTTTTTATGCCTATAAATATCATCCCTTGTGAGATCGTGCGCGAAAGCGATGGGCTCGCGCTTAGCTCGCGCAACGCCTATTTGGATGAGGAGGGAAAGCTTATGGCGCTTAAGCTTTCGCGCTCCTTGCTAAACGCCAGCTCGCTTATTAAAAAAGGTGAGATCAGCCTAAATATCATCCGCGAAAAGATGCTTAGCGTGCTTGAGCCACTGGCGGTCGATTACATAGCGTTCGTGGATTATAAATTTAATGAAATTTCGCAGATCAAGCAAGGCGATACGATAATCCTACTTGCCGCAAAGGTCGGCACAACCCGTCTGGTCGATAATATCTGGCTGTAAAATGGCAAAACTCCATCTCGTCTCGCTGGGCTGCAATAAGAATTTAGTCGACTCCGAGATCATGCTCGGGCGTCTGCAAAACTACGAGCTCACAGATGAGCCTGCGAGTGCGGATGTGATGATCGTAAATACCTGCGGCTTCATCGCAAGCGCCAAGCAAGAGAGTATCCGCACGATTTTGAAGCTTAGCGAGCAGAAAAAAAGCGGCGCGCTGCTGGTCGTCACGGGCTGTCTGATGCAGCGCTACAAGGACGAGCTCATGCGCGAACTGCCCGAGGTCGATATTTTTAGCGGCGTTGGCGACTACGATAAAATCGATGAAATGATTTTAAAAAAGCAGAATTTATTCAGCCCGCAAACCTATCTGCAAAGCCCCGCGCTTACCTCTTCGCGCGTGATAACAGGCTCAAACTACCATGCTTACGTTAAAATTTCGGAAGGCTGTAATCAAAAGTGCTCTTTCTGCGCCATTCCGAGCTTCAAAGGCCGCCTAAAAAGCCGCAGCATCGAGGATATCGAAGCGGAGGTGCGCGGCTTGGTAGCGCGCGGATTTTACGATTTTAGCTTTATAGCGCAGGATTCTAGCAGCTTCGGTCGCGATCTAAGGCGCGGCAAAAACGGCGGATCAAATTTTAAAGGCTCCGAAGGCGAGTTAAATTTTGCAAGCTTTCGCGACGGAGAGAATTTTAACGCCTCTTGCTGCGAGCAAAACCCCAATGACTCAAGCGGCGGCGCGAGAGATAGAATTGCCGCTCAAAGTAGGCTCGTCTGCGATAAGGGCTCTGGCGGCGAGAGTGCTGGCGACGAAAAAGTCCACGAGCAGGACATAGATCTAGTCGCGCTGATAAAACGCATCGAAAAAATAAAGGGCGTCAAGGTCGCGCGCGTGCTGTATCTCTACCCCACCAGCACCGACGAGCGACTCATCCGCACGATCGTGGGCTCACCCGTTTTCGCAAATTACTTCGACATGCCGATTCAGCACATAAACGACAAAATGCTAAGCCTGATGAAGCGCGGCGCGAGCGCGGCGCGGATCAAAGAGCTTTTAAGCCTAATGCGTGCAGCGCCAAACTCGTTCCTCCGCACGGGCATCATCGTCGGACACCCAGGCGAAACAGACGTAGAATTTGACGAGCTTTGCGACTTTTTGCAGGAGTTTAAATTTGATAGAATTTCAGCTTTTGCTTACAGCAAGGAGGAGGATACGGCGAGCTTTGCGATGCCGCAAATCCCTGCGCGGACGATTAGCCGCCGCTTAAATAAGATCGAGAAAATCACGCGCGAGGTGATAGATAGCAGCATGCGCGCGCTCGTAGGCAAAAAGATGCCCCTAATAATCGAAGGCGCCAGCAGCGAGGGCGAGTTTTTTTACGGCGCCAAGCCTCTTGCATGGGACAAGGACATCGACGGCGAAATTTTAATCAACGAAAGCTACGTGCAAAATCTAAAAGTAGGCGGTCTATACGAGTGCAAAATCACGGAATTTGCGGGCGATAGGCTGCTTGCGCGAGTGCTAAAAAGCTCGTAAGAGAGATGAAAAATCCGCCTGAAATTCCGAGCAAAATTCTAGCCTTGCTGCGAGCCGGCAAAAATCTGCTTGCCTTTTCGCACGGCGTCGATAGCACGGCGCTTTTTTACCTTCTGGACGAGGCGGGCGTGAAATTTGACCTTGCGATCGTGGACTATAACGTCCGCGCGCAAAGCAAAGATGAAGTCGCCTCGGCGCGAGATCTGGCGGCTAAATTTAACAAACAAATCTACGTAAAAAGCGTGCAGCTGGGCGAGTCAAATTTTGAGCACGAGGCGCGCGCGGCCAGATACGAGTTTTTCGCCGAGATTTGCCGCGAGCGGGGATATGAAAATTTGATTTTGGCGCATCAGTTTGACGATAAATTCGAGTGGTTTTTGATGCAACTTGGGCGCGGTGCAGGGCTTAGCGAGCTACTTGGCATGCAAGAGCTTGAGCCCCGCGAGGACTACGTGATCGCTCGTCCGCTTCTAGGCGTGCGAAAGTGCGAGCTGGAGCGGTTTTTGCGTGAGCGAAACTTAAAATACTTCACCGACGAAACGAATTTGACGGACCGGTTTAAACGCGGCTTTATTCGCGCGAAATTTAGCGAGCCGTTTTTAAATGAGTACTTTAGCGGCGTGAAAAAAAGCTTTGAGTTTTTGGCGACCGACGCGTTAAGCTTAACTCCCGAAATTTCTAATCCCGCACCTAAAATTTATCTCGTAAAACGCGGTCTTGGCGAGCTTCGCGGCGTAGATCAGGCGTGCAAGCGGCTAGGACTAGTGCTAAGCTCGGCACAGCGAAACGAATGCACGCGCTGCCTGGAAAACGGCGCAGGCTGCGTGCTAAGCGGCAAGGTAGCCGTGGGTGCGGGCAAAAATTTTATTCTCGTAACGCCATATATTAAAGCGGCGATGGAAAAGAAATTTAAAGAAGCGTGCAGGCGGCTCGCCATCCCGCCGATAAACCGCGGATTTTTATTTGCCGCAGGCGCGGATCTTGCGCTATTTGAGGAGCTTTTATGAGCGTTTATTTTACCTCAGATCTGCACTTCGGCCACGAGCTGGTGCTGAAAAAATACCCGAATTTTAGAAAAGGCGCGAACGTAGCCGAGATGGATGAAAATCTCATCGCCGCTTGGAATGCGCTTGTTACACCTGAGGATCTTGTCTATAATCTCGGCGACGTCTCCTTTCACAAGGATTTTGCGCACACTTGCGAACTGCTACGCAGACTGAACGGGCGACATTTTTTGCTGCTTGGCAACCACGACGGGCGGATCGCTGCGATGAAAAACGAACTGCTAAGCCAGCGCAAGGCGGACGGCAATTTTATGTTTGAGCAGATCGTGAGCTATGCCTTTGTGCGCCTATCACATAAGAGAGCGGCTCTGTCTCACTACCCGATGATCGAGTGGGCAAACTGCCATTATGGCGCGCTGATGCTCTACGGTCACCTGCACGCAGATATGGCTGAAGTTTCGGGCAGGGCGCTAAACGTAGGTTTTGATCTACACGGCAAAATTTTAAGCGAGGACGAGGTGTGGTCGTATCTGAAAGATATCCCGCCCAAGGCCCATCACGCAAGCGAGCTAGAGGGCATTAGCGAGAATGACGACGTGGAGCAAAGGCGAGCTTTGATAGAAAATTTTTTACGCAAAATTAATCGGGATTTGTGAAAAAGACAAAATTTACGGTGCAAGACAGGCGCTTTGCAGTAAATAAGCTTAAATTTAAAAGCGAGCCGTTTAAAATACGAATGATTTTACCCAGCCAAAATCCATTATGTAACGCGAAATAAAATTTAATAAAATGCGGCGCAAACAGGCAACTAAATCGTATCAAGCAAGCGCAATTGCAAAGATAAAATTTTAAAATTCTGCCTAGGTGCGAAGCGAAAAATTTGATCTAGCGGGCTTCCAGCATCGCGATTTTGTTGATGTAATCGGCGAAATTTAGATTTATCAAATTTGTTTTGATGAAGATGCGCGTGAAAATCACATAGCCGATCTCGTTGCTAAGCGTGCCGTCGGAGTAGATGAAAACGTTGGTGAGAAACTCGCTATTTTCGGATTTGTAGAAGGTCTCGATCTGAAAATTTAAAAGCTCGTAAAATAGCTCGTCCGCGTCGCTCATCGCCGCCTGCATCTCCTCATCGATACGCATTATGTCGGCATAGAGCACGCGCTCTTGGTTGGCGACGACAAAACATGCGCGATTATTAAATTTCAGTGCAAACATCGCCATATTTTCAAAATCGCTTTGATTTTTTAGCAAGAAGTATAAAATTTTAAATAAACTGGCGTGTGAGCTAAATTCTATTCCAAAAGTCTCATCCGCCGCCTGTGCACTTGCGCGAGGAAATTCCACTATGAAGCTATCATCGACTTTTTGATAAATGCTATTTTCTTTAATCATATAATCCTCGTTAAAATGCACTCTTTGATTTTCGTCGTCAATCAGCACACAGGAGATTAAATTTTTATCACTCAGATCCGCAAAGCCCGCCAGTGAGGTAGCCAGATCATTTTCTTGCGCGATAGGAAAGCGATCGGATTTCTCATCCAAAATTCTTTTGCCAAAGCCCAATTTTCTATAAAAAAACTCGCATGCGTCGGCACTTTTAGCGACGCCGAGGAATGATTTTGCTTTAAATAGTGCCATTTTTTCTCCTAAAATTGCAATTATACCGAAACACTATTATTTCAAACTAAAATTTAACGTCCTGCTCGGCGCTTGCAAAAAGCAGTTGCCTGATCGCCTCTTTACCCGCATCGAGGCTAAGCCCAGTTAAATTTAACGGCGCGCTGAGGCTGTAATTTATGCGCGAAAACGGCTTTGGCAATACCATCTCGTCCCAGCTATGAAATTTCCAAAAACTGCTCGCTTCGTAATTTAGTGCGTAAATGTCTAAGTTTAGCCGCTGCGCAAGGATCACGGCGCCGTCGGCGACGCTGTGAAGCGGACCGCGCGGACCGTCGGGAGTGATGATGACGTCGGTACCGTTTTTTATCTCTTTGATCGCGCCCATAAGCGCACGCGCTCCGCCCTTGAAGCTACTGCCGCGGATCGCGCCGATGCCGAAATGCGAAATCACGCGCGTAATTATCTCGCCGTCTTTGTGATCTGAGATGATGACCTTGGCGCGCCTCTTGCTGCCGAAATCCCGCAGCCACCAGCGCCTATACGCAAAGCTCATCATCGCCAGTCTTCCATGCCAAAACACGACGACGCAGGGCTTTTCGGGCAGCTTCGTGGGGGTAAATTTAACCCTGCACGTTAAAAAAATACACCAAATCAGGATAAAAATGAGATATTCGGCGACGCGGAAAAACAACCGCTTTTTAAGCGATAACTTGTCCATAAAGCGCCATTCTGGCGGTCTTTTCGATACGCACTCTGCGCGTTTTGCCTAGCAGCTCTTCGCCGCCTTGCGCGCAGATTAAAAAATTTGAAAAGCTTCTACCGCACACAGTGCCGCCCTCGCGCAGCTCCTCGAAATATACATCGAAAATTTTATCTTTTTGCGCCCCTGCGATCTCGTCTAAAATTTTAACGTGGGCGCTTTGCAACCTGCTTAATCTTTCGCTTGAAATTTCATCATCAAGCGGCTTTAAGCTTGCCGCTGGCGTAAGCGGTCGCGGGCTAAATTTAAAGGAAAAAACCTGCTCGAATTTTACCGCCTCTAATACCTCCATCGTCTCAGCAAAATCATCCTCACTCTCGCTCGGATAGCCCACGATGATGTCGGTGCTAATCGCCACGCCCGGGCAGCTTTGGCGTAGCTTAAGCGCGCGGTCTAGATACCACTGCTTGGTATATCCGCGCTTCATATCGCGCAAAACCTTACTCGAGCCGCTTTGCAGCGGCATGTGCATCGATTTGCAAATTTTAGGATTATTGCAAAAAACGTCCAAAAATTTATCGTCCATATGCAGCGGATGCGGGCTGGTAAAGCGGATGCGCTCGATGCCCTCTATCTCGCCAAGCCGCACGAGCAGATCGCTGAAGTCGATTTTTTCGTGCGCGTTAGAAAAGCGCTTACCATAATTATTGACGTTTTGACCGAGCAAAAATATCTCTTTGGCGCCGCGAGCTGCGGATCTTTCGGCTTCGCGCAAGATGATTTGAGCGGGGATCGAAATTTCATCGCCTCTAGTCTGCGGCACGATGCAGTAGGAGCACTTTTTATCGCAGCCGATCATTATGTTTATGAAGGATTTATATGGCGAGCTCGCGAAATCGCCGAATGCAAACTCGCTCTCGTCGTAGTTTATGTCCGTGCTGATAAATTTAGGCGTACGTACGGCTTGCGAAATTTTGGATACGTTTCTGGCGCCGAGTACGAAATCCACGAATGGTGCGCGCTTAAAAATTTCTCCGCCCAGATGGCTTGCGGTGCAGCCGCAAACGCCGATTTTAGAGCCCTTTTTTCGCGCTTTATCAAAAGCTCCGATTTCGCTAAAAAGCTTATGCACGGGCTTTTCGCGCACTGAGCAGGTATTTATTAAGATCAGATCTGCAATATTTACGTCGTCGGTAATCTCGTAATCTTGCTCTTTTAGCTGCGCGATAATATGCTCGCTATCGCGCACGTTCATCGCGCAACCTAGGGTCTGGATGAAGAGGAGTTTACTCAAAGGATATGCACCTCGTACATATACTCGTTTTCGTTCAGCCCGTATCGCACTATGCGCTGATACACGCTAAAACCCTTAGTATCGAAAAAATCCACCAAAGCGGCTAAATCTTTTTGAGAATTTTCTCTATCCAGATAAAATATTTTCTGTCCGCTCTTTTCTACTTGGGCTTGCAAATCCTCGATCTTAACGCTTTTTGGCTTAGAAGCAAGCTCCGTTCTGGCAAGTTTTAGCTGCATGATCTATCCTTTCATTTATCTTTTTAAACCCGCGAGTTTAGCGAAATTTAGATAATAATTCGTTTAAATAAAAATAAAGTCAAAATTCCATATAATACCACACTTCAAAATTTAAAATCCAAATTTAGTAGCACGAAATCAAATCTTAAGGAAAATTTATGGAAAAAATCACCGACATCATCGAGTCGATTGCAAATGAAAAGGGGCTTGAGCCCGCAGACGTCAAAGAGCGCGTCAAAACGGCGTTCATCCAGACCGCAAAAAGACTTTTCGGCGAGGAGTATCTCTACGACAGCGAAGTCGATCCGCAGACCAAACGCGTCAAGCTTTACCAAAAGGTCCACGTCGTCGCAGATGATGACGAGCGACTCGATGATCACAACTTCATCGCGCTGAGCGAAGCCAAAAAAATAGGCGAAAACGCGGAGATCGGTGATGAGCTAAGCTACGAAATAAATATTGAAAACCTCGGTCGTACGGCTTCCGGCGTGCTGGCTAGAGAGCTAAATTTTCATATCCAAAGGCTGCTTGAGGAGAAAATTTTTGAAAACTATAAAAGCAAGGTAGGCACTCTCACCCACGGCACGGTCACTAAGATCGATCACGACGGCACGACCTACGTAGAGATCGAGGATACGAAAGCCTTCATGCCGCAAAAAAACCGCATCAAGGGCGAAAATTTCAAAGTGGGCGACGTGCTGCAAGCCGTCATCAAAAACGTAGCCATCGACAAATCCCACGGTATCAGACTAGAACTTTCGCGCACCAGCCCGAAATTCCTAGAAGCCCTACTCGCCGCCGAAGTCCCCGAGATCAAAGACGGCAGCGTCATCATCCAAGCCTGCGCTAGGATTCCGGGTAGGCGCGCTAAGATCGCGCTTAGCGCCGTCTCGCCAAACGTCGATCCGGTAGGCGCTACCGTCGGCAAAGGAGGCGCTCGCATCGACGCGGTAAGTAGATTTTTAAGCAAAAATTTGCAAGACGGAAGCGGCGAGAGCATCGACGCGTTTGAATACTCCGCAAGCCCCGAAATTTTGATCACTCGCGCGATGGCGCCTGCGATCGTAAACTCGGTCAAAATAACGCAGGACGGCAAGGCGATCGTCTACGTAAACCCCGATCAAAAAAGCAAAGCGATCGGCAAAAACGGCCTAAATATCCGCCTCGCCTCGATGCTGTGCGGCTGCGAGATCGAGCTTATCGAAACCGGCTTGGCGAGCGAGAAAAAGGTATCCAAGGAAGAAGGTCTTAAAAATCTCGAAGCGCTTTTCGGCGAGCTGTAGAGACGAAGCGCACTTCGCTTTTTAAAATTTTGCAAGTTACACGCCCTATAAAATTCCACGCCTACTAAATTTTGCAAATTTAGCAATTAGTGGAATTTTACGCCGTTTCGGAATTTTAAAATTTAGCGTAAAGGCGAAATTTGACCGAAATTTTACGGCGCAGAATTCTAAGCTTAAATTCTATTCATTCGCGGATTTGAATTGATGCGATATTTAAATTTACACAGCGCGCAAAATTCCGGTCCAAGATAAGCTGCGCCTACCGCTCGTATAAAATTTCGATGCCGCCGTAGTGCCAAAATGCCTTCGGCGCGAGGTATTCGCCGCCCAGGGCGGCTAAGCTTAGCTTAAAATACTGCGGCGAAAATTCCGTGATTTTAGAGATTTCTTGCTCAAGTAGCGTCGTGCAGTAGAGGTTCGCTTCGCCACGAGGTCTTAGCGTAAAACCCTCGCCGACGCGCTTAAGTAAAGAGGTAGCTAGGCGCGCCTTTTGCTCCTCACTTAAAAAATTTATCCGCGCCGCGCCAAAGTCTCGCGCATGCGCCAAAAACTCCTGCATCGAAACGGCCGCGACGCCGTCTCGCTCGCCCTCGCCCGTTACGGCGTGCACTATCACGAGCGGGCGTTCGCGCACGATTATGCCTACGTGCGAGTATTTAAAATTCGTTGCGGTTGCGATTATGCGGCTGTCGGTAACGTCGCCCATGCGAAAGACGAGATCGCCCGTGCGTAGATTTGATAAAATTTCATCCGGCACCCGCAGCGGCTCTTTTGCCGTAGGCGCGCGTGTTAGCGTCCAAAGCTCGCCGAATGCGCCTAGAGCGAAGATCAGACAAACTAGAAGTTTTTTGGCTAAAGCGCAACCTTCCATTTGCCGTCTTTTTTGACGAGTTTAACGCTCTCGGTACGGTTCGTGCCGTTTTTAAAAGACACGACGACTTTCACGAGCGCCGATTTCTCGTCGTTATTTTGCAGCTCGCCCGAGACGCCATTTAGCCCGTCGCGCTTAGAGGCCTCCTCCTTGCCGGCACCCGCCATCTGCATCAGTTTGCCGTTTATCATCTGCATAGAGCCGTCGTCTGATCTGTCCTTATCGGGTATGTCTATAGCATCCACCAAAGTCTTAGAATCGCCCTCGTATAGGGCTCTGATGAAGTCCTCGGCTACGCCTTTCGGGTCGCTGCCGCAGCCCGTTAAAACGAATATAGCAATGAGCGCGAGTAGGAATTTTTTCATAAGCTCTCCTCGTAGAAATTTTGAGATTTTATATACAAACGATAAATATTTTTTAAATTC
>NZ_CALKTL010000167.1 GCF_937997405.1 uncultured Campylobacter sp.
GGCGCGGTAAATCAGCTTGCTCGAATCGATCCACGGATTAATCAACGAGAGGATTATCAGCATGATCGAGATCGGATAGATGGCGACGAGGACCGGGATGGAGCCTTTGATGATGGTCGTAAGGCCAAAGTTTGCGACTCCAAAGCCGATCACGCACCAAGCGATCGCCCAGGTTTTATATTTGATCTTGCCCTTCGTAAGCTCCTCGAAGTATTCGCTAGCCGAGCTTATAAGCCCTAACGTCGTGGTGATGCAGGCTAGAAAAAACGCGCTGCCTAGGATCACGACGCCAATTCTTCCGAAATAATGATCGCTTACTCGCGACAGAAGCTCCGCTCCGTTGATATTCGGCGTATCTTTGAAAAGCTCAGCAGAGGTCGCACCCAGATAGCCCAGCATAAAATATATCGTCATCAGTATGACGCCCGACATCATTCCTGCTTTTATCGTGGAGGTTACAAGGTGCTTCTCGTCGCTCACGCCGGTTGCTTTAATGGCGTTAATTACGATGATTCCGAATGCCAGCGAGGCAAGCGCGTCCATCGTCTGATAGCCCTCTACGAAGCCTTTTGCTGCGGCGTGATCGACATACTCTCCGCTAGGAGCGACGAAACCTCCGATCGGAAATAAAAATCCCGCGCCGAAAAGCAGCAAAATAAGCGCCAAAAGTATCGGCGTGAGGTATTTTCCTAGCAGATCGACGAGCTTTGAAGGGTTCATACAGATGTAATAGTTCAGCGCAAAATATGCAGCAGAATAAACAAATAGCCAAATTTGAAGGCGCTCTTCCGCAATAAAAGGCTTAATCGCGATGTCAAAAGGCATATTCGCCGCGCGCGGTATCGCAAAAAGAGGCCCGATCGTAAGATATAAAAGCGCAGTAAAAACGATCGCAAACACCGGATCTATGCGGCGCACCAGGCTCTGAAGCCCCTTGGCGCGCGCAATGCCTGCGACGCCGAGAACCGGCAGAAGCACCGCCGTAGCGCAAAAAAACATTATCGCGACATAAAAATTCTGTCCGGAATCCTTGCCTAAGCCCGGCGGAAAAATAAAATTTCCCGCACCGAAAAACATCGCAAATAGCGTAAGCGATATCGTCAAAAACTGGCTTCTACTAAGCTTGCCCTTCATCTTAAACCTTCTTTAAATAAAGTGAAGTTTGTATTATAGTTATAAATGTTTAAAACATATTTAAATTTAGCTACAAATCCTCTATCTCGCAATTTTTGATCTCACACGCGGCGCACGAGGCGGCTAAAATTTTAAAAATTTTAAGTATAATTTCGCAAAGCTTAGGGTTAAATTTAATTAAAAATGAGCGAGGGATAAAGATGGCGAAGATTAAAACTACGATTTTTGAGTGCCAGCACTGCGGCAATCAGCAAAGCAGATGGCTCGGCAGATGCCCAGACTGCGGCGCATTCGATAGCTTCGTCGAGCTCAAGCCCACTCAGATCAAAGCGCTAAAAGAGATCGAGGGCGAGCTTGCCCGCGCTTCATCCGCAAGCGCCAAAGCGATCAACGAGATACAGATCGAGCAAATTTCGCGCATCGACACCAAAGATAGCGAGCTAAATTTAGTCCTCGGAGGAGGCGTCGTGGAGGGCTCGCTCGTGCTAATCGGCGGCAGCCCCGGCATCGGAAAATCCACGCTGCTGCTTAAGATCGCGGCAAATTTAGCAAGCGACGACCGCGCGGTGCTTTACGTAAGCGGCGAAGAGAGTGCCAGCCAGATCAAAATGCGCGCGCAGCGGCTTGGCGCGATAAGCGAGCAGCTGTTTTTGCTCACCGAGATAAATCTGGGCGCCGTGCTTGAAGAGGTCGAGCGCAGGGATTATAAGTTTATCGTCATCGACAGTATCCAGACGCTTTTTAGCGACAAAGCCCCCTCTGCGCCGGGCTCTATCACGCAGGTGCGCGAGATCACGTTTGAGCTGATGCGACTTGCCAAAGCGCGCGGGATTTCGATCTTCATCATCGGCCACATCACCAAAGAAGGCTCGATCGCAGGCCCGCGCATACTAGAGCATATGGTGGACGTGGTGCTGTATTTCGAGGGCGATGCGAGCAAGCAGCTTAGAATTTTACGCGGTTTTAAGAACCGCTTCGGGGCTACGAGCGAGGTGGGGATTTTTGAGATGGGGCCGCACGGGCTCGTCAGCGCTAAAGATGTCGCGAGTAAATTTTTCACGCGCGGCAAGGCGGTAAGCGGCTCGGCGATCACGATCACGATGGAGGGCACGCGCGCGCTCGTCGTGGAGATCCAAGCGCTCGTGTGCGAGAGCGGCTACCCGAAGCGCAGCGCTACGGGCTTTGATAAAAATCGCCTCGATATGCTTCTAGCGCTACTTGATCGCAAGCTTGAGATCGGGCTTGGCGGATACGACGTCTTCGTAAACGTAAGCGGCGGCGTAAAAATCACCGAAACGGCGTGCGATCTCGCCGTCGTTGCGGCGATCGTAAGCAGCTTCAAAAACCGCCCGATCAGCAAAGAAAGCGTCTTCATCGGCGAGGTGAGCCTAAACGGCGAGATCAGAGAGATCTTTAACCTCGATGCGCGCCTGAAAGAAGCCGCGATGCAGAAATTTAAAAATGCGATCGTCCCGATGAAGCCGCAAAACGCGCAGGGACTTAAAATTTTTCACGCCACCGAGATCACGCAAATTTTAGATTGGATGTGAGACGGCGCACGGTGAGTTCCAGCTTGGCGGTCGGCACGAGCGGGCGAAAATGAGTTTTGAGCGGCAAGGGACGCGTTGCTT
>NZ_CALKTL010000168.1 GCF_937997405.1 uncultured Campylobacter sp.
GCTCTCGCAAGCAGAGCTCTACGGCGACTACCCGTGCCACCGCGTCGTAAGTCATTCAGGCGCCTTGGCGGCGAGCTTTGCGGCTCAGCGCGAACTGCTAGAGGCCGAAGGCGTGGAATTTAGAGGCGAGCGCGTCTGTATGAAAAAGCACCGCTGGGAGTGCTAAGGCCTAATCGCCGCAGCCTGAAGCACGGAATTTACGGATCGTTTGAAGCGCAAAATTTTAAATTGTCCGCGGCATGGAATTTTAATTTATAAAATTTTAGATCCGCGCAGGTTTAAGCGGCGGTAGCGGCAGCGCTACCGATCGCTAAGAGCCTGCGAGCTTTATTTGCTTGTAGATGCGGCACAAATCATCATGCGCGAAAAGATAGAATTTTATCTTTTTTACGCGGCGGCTTAAACGCCGCACTAAGCGGCTCCTTGGCAATCAACCCCGCCGCAGTTTTACGAAGCAGATGCGACGCCGCTTATTAGTTTTTTCGCTGCAGGCTTTCGCGCCCGTTTCGGCACCGCTTATAGATTTTGGCTATCGTAAATTTTGACCCAAAAAGGCAAATTTGGCCGCTAATTTTAGTCAAATTTAAGCTCCTTCGCGAAAAATGCGACGCCGTTTTTTAAAGACATATAAAAATGCCTAGCAAATTTAACGCGCTCACCGATCCGATATTTAAACTCGCAAGCCAAATTTATCCTCAGGATGCGGGTAAATTTACCCTAAGTCTGAAAGCAAAAGACAAAATAAAGCCAAATTTAAGGCGTAAAGCATTGCTGAATATTAACTAAAACCGCATATAATCCGGACTCAAATCAATAAAAAAGGACAAAATGAATGAACTATCAAAACTCCCGACTCCCGATATCGCCGAGCACGGCGCGTTTTTCCCGTCGCCGTTTTCGCTGTCGCAGTTTACGGCGCCCGTGAGCGATCTGGCGGATTTTAATTACAAGAAAAAATACGACGGCGATAAAAAAATCCTCATCATCGCGGCCGACGAGCGGTATTTGCTGATGGACAACGGGACTTTTTTCTCCACTGGCAACCACCCCGTCGAGACGCTCGTGCCGATGTATCATCTGGCGCAGGCGGGCTGGGACTTCGAGATCGCGACGCTCTCTGGAAATCCCGTAAAATTCGAGTTTTGGGCGATGCCTGCGAAGGACGAGCGGCTCAAGGGCTTTTTTGTGAGCTACGCGACTAAATTTAAAGAGCCTAAAAAGCTCGCTGATATCGTAGAGAAGGGATTTGACGAGTATTTTGCGCTATATATCCCGGGCGGTCACGGCGCGCTGATCGGGCTTGACGAGAGTCGCGACGTAAAGGCCGCGCTAAAATGGTTTCATGAGCAGGGCAAATACATCATCACGATCTGCCACGGCCCAGCCGGACTGCTAGCCGCGGCGCTTGACGAGGATAAGTTTTTGTTCGAGGGCTACGAGCTCGTGCTGCTGCCCGACGTCATTGACCGCACCTCGCCCGATATAGGCTACATGCCGGGCCATCTGCGTTGGTATATGGGCTCGCGGCTAGCAAAACTTGGGATGAAAATCCTAAACGAAGGTATCGACGGCGCCGTGCACAAAGACCGCAACCTGCTCTCGGGCGATAGTCCGCTAGCGGCCAATAACCTCGGCAAGCTGGCGGCTAAAACGCTTTTAGAGTCGCTGTAAATTTTACGTCGTTAAGGTCGGCATCTCGGCATAAAATTTTAATTTTTACGCGGCGGAAAAATTTAAAATTTCAAAGCGTGCCCGCTTCGGCTTTAAATTTAATGATCGCCGTCCTGCGCGCGGTGTAATCGTTTTTAAAATCGCCGCTCGCCTTCGATTTGCAAGCGATGCGCTGTGCAGCGTCTAAATTTAAGTATTCAAATTTTATCGCACTTTTGCGCGCGAGTATTAAAATCTTTTGCGGCCTTTTAAATTTGCCGCTTTACGGCGCCGTGCTCTTCGCGGGCGTAAAAAATCCTCGCATATCGACGCCCCCTGGCTGCAGCAGTTTGATTTTTCTATCAATGCCGCCCGCGTAGCCCGTGAGGCTGCCGTGCGTGCCTACGACGCGGTGGCAGGGATGATGATCGAGATTTCGTTGTGCCCTACGGCGCCGCCCACGGCTTGCGCGGACATTTTCGCTAGCCCGCGTGCTGCGGCGATTTCGCGCGCGATCTGCCCGTAGGTCGTAGTTTTTCCGTATGGAATTTTAAGCAAAATTTCCCACACGGCGCGTCTAAACGCCGAGCCCATGGGATTTAGAGCGGGCGTAAAACTAGGCTCGCGTCCGCTAAAATACAGATCGAGCCAGCGCCTAGTTTGATCGAAAACGGCCAGGTTTTTCTCCTTAAAGTACCCGCTTTGCTCGTTTTGCTCGTTCGCGCAGAATTTTCCGCTCCCGCCCTGCATCGAAAGATTGGTCGCGCGAGGTTTTTCGCCCGCATCCTGAGCCACAAAATCGCTCGCATTGTACTTTTCATCTGCGCCGCTTGCCGCTTTCGCCACAGTATCATTCTTTTTCAACGCCGCAAAATCGCGCTTTGTTTCGCTCGCGGCGTGCTGCTCTTTTGCGAGCAGATCGGACGCGATACGCTTTTTATCCGCACCGCTTTTCGCCTTTAGCGCATGACCTTTCTCTTAGCAACCCTCTCTCGCAGCGGCATCTGTTTTTTGCCGCAATATCGCGCGCGCAGAATTTGCCGTCCGTGCTGCTCGCCGCAAGAGCGTGCGCGTAGTACTTCTCGCCCTCGAACCACAGCCCGCAAAGCCCCGCCTCATCGCCCGCGAGCGTGATTTTGCCAAGCGGCGAGTCGTAATATGCGATAAATTTCATCGCTCCTCCTATTTTGCGATTAAATTTAGCGCCGCAAATAGCGCCTAAATTTCCCAAATTTCTAAAATTTGCGGGCAGATTTTAGCTACGCTTTGCTTAAACTCCGCCTTTTGCGTGCTACTCGGGTCGCCAAGGGCTTCAAATTTGGAAAAAAGCTCGGCGATCTTTAGCCAGCCCGCAAGATTTAGATCGAATTTTTTCAAATTTGCCTCGGGCAAAAACTCCAAATCATGGTCGTAAAACGCGATCTCACCGCCAGAGCTTAGCAGCCAAAGATCGCCGCTGCCGCCGTCTGCAAAGATACAAAACTCGCGCAGCAGCCCGCTATCGCCCTCAAAAGGAAATTTCGCCGCGTCGTTGCAGAGCGCGATATTGTGCTCTTTCAGCACTCTAAAATCGCCCGCAATCTCCCTGCCGAGGTATCCGCCCAGGATATTTTTAAGCTCGTTTTTGTTCAAAATTTAACTCCTCCGCTTTAGTTTCGTTTTTTGGCGTAGAGCATAAGAAAGCCGACCATCGCCGCGAAAATCACGCACATCGCAAGCGTCACGATGAGCGTGCCGTGCGCCGAGCCGCTTAAAAACAGCCCCGTCGTGTTCATCCCGAAAAAGCTCGTGATGAAATTTAGCGGCATCAGCAGCGACGAGATGATCGTGAGAATGTAGATGTTGCGGCTAATTTTGTCGTTTTTGAGCCCCTGGATGAATTGATAGATATCCTCGATCCTGACGGCATATTCGCTCATCACGCCTTTAAAAACGCCCGCTTCGTAGGCGTAGTTTTTCAGCTGTTTTTTCAGCGCCGGCTGCTCATTTGCGCAGATGAGCAGCGCCTCGTAGAAATGCGAAATTTTGTTTTGAAATTTGCGGATTTCGTATTTTAGGACAGAGTGCCTTTTCATAAATTTTGAAAAATCGCCGCGCCGCGTGTAGATCTTTTCGTAATTTTCAAGCTCTGCGGAGTGCTCTAAAATTTTATCGCGGTACTGTGCTAGGATCTTTTTGACGACCGCGAAAAACTCCGCCTCGCTGCTAAGCCGCACCTCGGCGGTACCCTCCTGCAAATAGATCGCGCCTGCGTCGAAAATAAAGCGGTAGTTTTGCTCGCGCGGCGCGTCCGTCACGAAGTACACATACTCGCGATCCTCGGCGTAGTAATAGCCCGAAACGCTGCGCTTTTCGGTAATCGGGTTCAATGAGGCCTCCTTATTTAATCGTTTTAAATTTATGGAATTTCAGAATTTCGCTCAAATTTACGGAATTTTGAAATTCTGTTGCCGATCAGAATTCTGAAATTTCGCCGCTAATAGGAATTCTAAAATTCCGCCGCCACTTAAATTTTATCGTATTTGGAATTTCAAAATTCTTTTGCGCTTGGAATTTTAAAATTTTAAGCACGAAAGAATTTTATTATTGGTGGAATTTTATGCGACGCAGTCGCAATTTAAATTTAACGCGGACGCAGTCCGCACCGATGGCGTCGCGCGGGTGAGGTTGGTAAGGGGGCGCCCCGCTAACTCCGAGCGT
>NZ_CALKTL010000169.1 GCF_937997405.1 uncultured Campylobacter sp.
AAGGCAGTATCCTTGCTTGTATTTATCGTAGTCGGAGAGAGAAACTATCACAAAGCCTCGTGAAGTGGAATAATCGGGGATTATACGGATAAATGCGGCGCAAAGTATCGCCGCCAGAAGTAGCGTGCCTACCGCGACTTTAAATTTAACTGATTTATAAAATTTCATACCGACGCTCCTTTTAAAATTTAAAATTTCAGCGTAAATTTCCGCGATCTTGCGATTAAATTTAAAACGCTCGCTCGCCGCGCTGCCGCCGCCGCGACAAAGCAGGCAAGCTGCAAAACGCCTAAATTTAAATCCCGCCACTAGCCTTCGCGGTGCAAAATTATATAGCCCAGCTTCGTGCCGTTTTCGTCCGAAAACGCCCTCACGTAAAAATAGTGGCCGTCCTTTTTGATAAAGCTCTGCGCCCCAAAATCAAGCGTCGCCAAAATCGACAAAACGTCGTAATCCGGCGCGCTATTTACGACGATAAAGTCCTTGATAACGCCTATTTTATCGTAGAAGCAGTCGGTCTCAAACCTCTTATCTACGAGGATAAAAATATCGTTTCCCATGCGGTTGATCTGCGCGATGACGTGCTCGAAATCGAGCATTATCTCGGCGCTTCCGATAAATTTACCGTCGCTAAAAACCGGCGAAATTCCGCGCATAAAAACCCCGCATCGCCCCATCTCCACAAGCGCTTTTGGAAGCAAGCTCTGGCGGATCTGCAAAAGCGAATGGCGAAACGAGCTCAGATCGTCGTCGTAAAATTCGTCGCTCCAGCTCCTAGCCAGGCTTCTGGTGTTTTGCGTATGAAAATGTATCTTCACGCCCGTGTAGAAGGGCACTGCGCTTAAAATATCTTTGTATTTTTTCGTCACGTCCATACACTCGCCGTGTTTACCGCTCTCAAAGCAGCGCACCACGTCGCTGTTCTGCGACAAAATCAGCGAGATCGCAAAGGCGTTTAGCTTCTCTTCGTCCACGATCTTTTCAAACAAACTCGCGCTAAAATCGAACTGCTGCTTGATTTTTATCTCGTTTTCCTCGCTTTTAAAGCGCAGGTAAAATGCAAGCGCGATGCCGCAGCAAGCAAGCGCAAAAAGGCTTAGGTATTTTTTTGAGCGCGCGCCTATCATCTGAATTCCATCTTTAAATTTGCCGCTAAAATTTCTGCAAATTCGCTAAATTCCGGCAGATTTAGCTTGCCGTTTCGCATCTTTTTTCCCCAGACGGACTCTGGAAAAAAGCTGTCGTTTTTAAAGCGCGCTTGGACGTGAAAATGCACGCGCGGCACGTAGTTGGCAAAGCTTGCGATATTTATTTTATCGGGCGCGTAAAACTCCCGCAGGCTCTTTTCGCACTGAATCACGGCGCGCCACAGATGCGCCAGCGTCGCCTCGTCGCAGTCGCTAAGCTCTTTAAATTTGGCCTTCGTAAAGACCTTCACCCACGGCACTTCGTGCTCCTCGTGCTCCACGTAAATCATCTCATCTTCGTAAATCATCGCTTCTCCTTGAAAACGGAATTTTAATGCAAAGCCCATTAAAGCTCGGTAAATTCCTCTTACATAAATAATATACTAAAATACATTAATTAAATATATCTATAAAATCTCGATATATTCGTAATTTTTATGCTATAATTCTATTTTTTAAAGGAATATATATGAAATCAGTTTGGATAATGATCCTATGCGCCGCGGCGATTTTGATGATTACGATGGGCATTCGTATGTCATTAGGTCTTTTCGTGCAGCCTATAATGCAAGTAAATTCCCTATCCATCGCACAAGTAAGCTTTGCGATGGCAACTACGCAGCTGGTATGGGGCTTTTCGCAACCGCTTAGCGGGATACTTGCAGACAAGCTCGGTGCCTACGTCGTGCTGTTTTGGGGCAGCGTGCTTTTGGCGATTAGTTGCACTCTTGTGCCGTTATTTAGTAGTGAAAGCGCGCTTGTATTAACGATGGGTTTTGGGCTTGCACTGGGGCTTGGCGCGGGTAGTTTTCCGATTCTAATGAGCCTAATGGCAAAGCGCCTGCCATTTTCTATCCGCTCGGTTGCTAGCGGAGTGCTAAATGCAGGCGGCTCGTTCGGGCAGTTTTTATTTGCGCCGATGATTGGGTTTTGTATCGCAACGCCTGCTTTGGGATACGGTGGCGCATTTTTTACGCTCGCAGGGCTTAGCTTGCTAATTCTGCCGCTTGCAAGACTTTTGGCAGGTAGTAAAATTCTATTTGGCGAACAAACCAGCCTGCATGAAGAAGATAAGCGCAGCTTAGGCGAAGTTCTGCGTTTGGCACTGCGCGATAAAAGCTATATTTTGATAAATTTAAGCTTTGCTACGTGCGGTTTTCACGTAGCGTTTTTAGTGACGCACTTGCCTAGCGAAGTAGCGCTAAGCGGGCATGGCGCGCAGGTAGCGTCCTTTTCGCTCGCACTGATTGGCATCGCAAACATCGTAGGCAGCTTATTCGTAGGATGGTGTGTTTCCAAAGTGCGATGTAAAGTCATTTTATTTTGTATATATGCCCTGCGTATCGCTCTTATTGGTGCTTATGTGCTCTCACCCAAAGATAGCCTTACGTTTTATATCTTCAGCGTGGGATTAGGATTTACCTGGCTAGCGACCGTACCGCCTACTGCGGCTGCCGTCGGTAAGCTGTTGGGAACGCGATATTTAGCAAGCCTATTTGGATTTACGATGCTTTCGCATCAAATCGGTGGATTTTTTGGCGCATATATCGGAGGTCTTGCAGTACGGGCATACGGCGCGTATGATTATATGTGGTATTTGGATATGACGCTAGCGGCTATTGCGGCTCTGCTAAGCCTGCCTGTGCGTGAAGCTAAGATGAAGCACGTTAAATTTTAAAAATTTTATGGGGTTTTGAAATTTACGGACGGAATTTTCGCGAAATTTTGCAAGCCAAATTACGACAGAATTTTGAAAATTTTAAAATTTATCGGATTTTATGTTTCGCACGATGAAATTTCACTTTAGCTTTAAAATTCCGCTGCGATAAAATGCAAAATCCGCTTATGCTTTCAAATTTAGCCTGGGTGAGCTTTTAAATTTTATAGAATTTTGAAATTTTAAAATTTCGGCTCGTGCAGCATTTTAAGAGCTGGCGCGAGAGCGCCTGCAAAGCCCATAAATTTTTCAAATTCCTCCGCGCTAAGCTCTGCGTTAAACTCCGCTCCCACAGCGCCGAAGCTCGCTTCATAAACGAAACCCGATTTTTTTAAAAAATGTTCAAATTTAGCCACCGCCGCAAACGGCACGAAAAATATGCACTTCTTACGCAGCACGAATTCCACTAGTTCTGCAGCATCTGCAGCGGCGTTTATCGCGGCATTTGCGCTACTAGTGTACGCGCGCACGAGCCCACCGGTGCCTAGCTTGATGCCTCCGAAGTAGCGCACCACGAGCACGGCGGCATTAATTAGCTCGGCGCCGCGAAGCGCGTTTAGACACGGCGCGCCCGCGGTCGATTTGGGCTCGCCGTCGTCGCTCGAGTTTTCTACGATCTGCCCGGGCTCGTTCAGCGCGCGATACGCCCAGACGATATGGCGCGCTTTAGGATGCTGCTGCCTCAACTGCGCACGTAGCGTCTCAAAGCTTGCTAGCGGCGCTAGATAGGCGATGAAACTTGATTTTTTAATCTCCTGTGCGGCGCTGATCTCTTTTTCAATCGTTTTCAAGGCTTTCCTTTGCGGAATTTTATCTTTTTTGCATTATAATAAAAGTTCAAAAAAAGATCAAAGGAGCTTCATGATCCAGACTTGTTTATTTCCCGCGGCGGGTTACGGCACGCGCTTTTTGCCCGCGACCAAATCGCTACCAAAAGAGATGCTTCCGATCCTTACCAAGCCGCTCATTCACTACGGTGTGGATGAGGCGCTGGAGGCGGGCATGGACAATATGGCTTTCGTCACGGGTCGCGGCAAACGCGCGCTGGAGGATTATTTCGACCGTAGCTACGAGCTGGAGGATCAAATTTCAGGCAGCAGCAAGGAGTATCTGCTCGACGAGATCAGGGCGCTTATGAAGCGCTGCACCTTCTCTTTTACGCGCCAAGAGCAGATGAAGGGGCTCGGTAACGCGATTTATACGGGTAAAATTTTAATCCGCGACGAGCCTTTCGGCGTGGTGCTCGCAGACGATCTGTGCGTGAACGAAAACGGCGAGGGCGTGCTTGCGCAGATGGTTAAAATTTATGAAAAATACCGCTGCAGTGTCGTTGCAGTAATGGAGGTGCCGCCGCAGGACGTAAACAAATACGGCATCATCGCGGGAAAGAGCATCAGCGACGATCTAATAATGGTCTCGGATATGATCGAAAAACCTGAACCTAGCGAGGCTCCGTCGAGCTTAGCCATCATCGGGCGCTACATCCTAACACCTAATATTTTCGATCTCATTGAGCAGACGGCGCCCGGTAAAAACGGCGAGGTGCAGATCACCGACGCGCTTTTGAAACAGGCTCAAAACGGCGTGGTGATCGCGTATAAATTTAAAGGCACTCGCTTCGACTGCGGCTCAGTAAAAGGCTACGTGGAGGCGATCAAATATTTCTACGAGCGAGAATTCGGCGATGGTAAAAAATGAGCTGTTTTTCCCTCCGGCAAAAGAGGGCGCGCTAGAGGAGGTGGCGGCAAAGATCCGCGCCGAATACGAAAGCGGCGAGATAGGCTACTACCGCCTGCCGCAGCAAGGCGCAGACGAAATAGCGCGGGCGCAGGAATTTTTTAGCGCACGAAGCTACGACGGGGTCGTGCTTTTGGGCATCGGCGGCTCCAGCGTGGGCGTGCGAGCGCTTTATGAGATGCTGCATCCGCGCGTAAGAAAGAATTTACGCTTTGAAATTTTGGATAATCTCGACGGACACAGTGTAAACCGCGCGCTAGAAGGGCTAAATTTTGCTCGCACGATCTTCATCGTATCGTCCAAATCAGGCGGCACGATCGAGACGATCTCGCTTTTTAAAGTAGTTTTGGATCGCTTCGGCGTGCGCGATCTAAAAAGCCTGGCGCGTAATTTCATCTTCATCACCGATGCAGGCTCGCCGCTGGATATCTTCGCGCGTGAGCACGGCGCCTGCGTGATAAATATGCCTGCTAACGTAGGCGGTCGTTTTAGCGTGTTAAGTGCAGTAGGGCTAGTGCCCGCAGTTGGGCTAGGCCTTGATGCAAGCGCGATGCTACGCGGAGCTGCCGCCGCAAAAGAGCGGTATCTGGATGAAATTTTAGCAGGCGATCCCGCTAAAATCGCGGAGAATAAAATTTTACGAAAAGCCCATCACTACGCCACGCACAAAAGTGCGAAAATCAATGTCCTTTTTAGCTATGGCGACGCGCTGCGCGCATTGGGCGAGTGGTACGTACAGCTATGGGCGGAAAGCCTAGGTAAAAAGATCGGCTTTAGCCGCGAGGGACTTACTCCTGTAGGGCTTGTAGGCTCGCGCGATCAGCACAGCTTCCTTCAGCTCATAATGGACGGCGTAAAGGATAAGACCGTGACTTTCTTAAAGCTCACGGACAACGGCATTGCGGACGCGGTGCCCGGTATCAGTCTGCAAGGTCTTGAGGGCTGTGACTTCGTAAACGGCATGCGACTGGATGAGGTGCTAAATCTTCAGTGCGATGCTACGCTGCAAGCCGTACTAAATGAGGGCATCAGCGTCGATCTTATCGAGGTTCCGCAGCTTTGTGAACAGAGCGTGGGCGAGCTATTTTACTACTTTGAGCTGCTAACTAGCGCCACCGGAGCAATACTGGGCGTCAGCACCTACGATCAGCCAGGCGTCGAGGTAGGCAAGAGAATTTTAAAATCGCTAGTTTTGAAATCGCGGGATTAAATTTCGCTTCTATTTTACGGGGGTACGGAATTTCGGCGCATTCGATTTTACTTAGGCTAAATTTTTAGAATTTTAAAATTACCGACGCAGAATTTTCCGTGCGTAAAATTGTCGCTGCGAAATTTTGATTTCGCGCTACGAGCATTTGGAATTTTGTCACAAAATTTCGCGGTAAAATTCCAAAATTACACCGCGAGGCGTAAAAATTTTGCGATTTGTGAGCGCGCAAGGAGATGAGATGAAAATCACGAAGATCGATCACTTCGTCCTAGTTACGGAAGATCTGCAAAAATGTGTGGAATTTTACGAAGGGATTTTGGGCTTAGAGCATGTTTGCGAGAGCGGCAAACACAGCCTGCGTTTCGGCTCTTCAAAGATCAATATCCACACTCGCGCGGGCGAGTTTGCGCCGTTTGCAGCGCGTCCTAGCGTAGGCTCGGCGGATTTTTGCCTCATCTGCGAAGATCAAAGCACACAGCAGCTCAAAACGGAGCTTGAAAGCAAAGGAGCGCAAATAGAGCTTGGCGTCGTGCCTCGAATGGGCGCGCGCGGCGCTATGCAAAGTATCTATCTGCACGATCCTGACGGCAATCTCGTAGAGCTCGGCGTATATGAAAGCGGCGATGATTAGTGCGTAAATTTTGAGATAAAATTTCAAGCGGAACGTTAGAATTTAAAAATTTTTTAAATTCTATTTTTCATTAAAGATCGATATTCTGCGGATTAAATTATTTATCCCTCGACATGCTAATTATGTGCCGTTTATATATTTTTAAACCTTATCTTTTGTTTTTAGAATTTCATAAATTTGTTCATTTTATTCACTATTATTTTTGCAATATCATAAGGCGGTTTCCAAAATAAATATCCCTCTGTAATATCTATATTTAGCGTATCCAAGAAATATTTTTGCAGCTCGCCAAACTCCTTTTTATTATTGATCGTAAATACTTCGGAATCGGAGCCATTGCATATCAATAATTTATCACAAAGCAAGAACCTAACGGTTTTCTCAAATAGAATATAGTAGATAAATTTAATAATGGGCATCAGCAATAAGCCCATAATTATAAAAATAAACATATAAAATTTAAAGTTGTATAATGCCACGACGATCATTATAAATAAAACTAAAACACAAAATTTAATTTTCACATCAAATGGCGCAAAATTCGGAATTATATAAGCATATCTGTAAACGGAGATGTTGTTTAGAGCTATCTCTTTTTCGCATCTAGTTTTATTTTTAAATTCTATTTTGTCCTTCATAAAGGTTATCGTTTTTTTGCTATTTATAAAGCTCGCCGCGTATATAAAGAAAAAGGCAATGCCATAACCTAATAATATTTTCATATAAAACCTAAATTTATACTCACTGCTAAAATGATA
>NZ_CALKTL010000170.1 GCF_937997405.1 uncultured Campylobacter sp.
GGCACGGAGGCAATTAAAAATTCAAATTCATTTTTTATCATATTAAAATCCTATTTTTTGTTTTTTACTACCTAATTTAATTTGAATGTTCTATCATTCGAGCCTAAATCATATTTACCCCATTCTTTTATGACATCTTGAGCTATACTTTTTATGCGGAATTCCTGCCCTTTTAAATTAAGCATCTATTTTTCTCCATAAATTTTTCTATTAAGCTTATCGCATCTAAATCAAATTTCTATCCATATCAAATATTTTGGGATAGTTTTTATAGTTTATTTCGATATAGTCGCCTTTTTTAAATTTTGCAGCTTGCGTTGATAAAACCTCTAAAACTACAAATTCAAATCCAAAAAATAGCTCATCCCACCCCTCTTCTCCTTCTTCGAGACCTGGATCGCAGCATCCTTCAAAATCATCATAAAATCTGACTTTATATATATTATTTTCATCAAACTCAATGATAAACTCTCTTTTGTTTAGTTCATATATATTTCTCGCCAAATTTTTCATAATATCGCGTTCGTTGTCCGAAAATCTTAACAAAAAATTCTCGTAAATTTCTCTTCCGCTTAGCATCGCACTCCTTTTTGCAGTTTAACAAAGAATTTGTCCGCTTGAGCCTTTTAATCGGCTTCTTGGCTATTGTATTTCGCACTCTCGATATTTGCAAGCGTTAATTTCGCTAAAGGATTGATAAACTTAGCGATACAATATTTATTATCGCATGTAATCACGCTTTGACGCTTATCTACTTTCATTGCGTTGGAACAATTCGGGCACATTACATAGCCTTCGCCCAAATCAACGCCAATCGGAAAATTTAGCCCTCTCTGCTCTTTCAAAAATCTAAAAAATTCCTCTTTCGAAATTTTGATATTAGAAAATAATCTAAAAATTTCTTCTGCCTTTTGCCTTATCTCGCCTTCTTTAAAAAATACGTTAGGAGCCTTTTTAAAATCTTCATCAAACTCAGAAAATCTACCCGTCATCATATCCAATTCTTTTAATGCCTGCTCTTCCGCTTTATTGGTTGCGCAATATTGCGATTCCAAATCATACATCTTATAAAATTCATCGCAAAACAGCTCTATATCGCACCAATCGTATATGAATCCAGCTATTAAATAATACAACCCTTCATTTTGCTGCATATTTCGCCTCATTTTAAATTTTATCGCCATTTTTATTATTTACGCTTTTTAGAATTTCACGTAATAGCTCGTTTTCGGTTGCATTTTTCTCATCTAATATTGATACGCCCATAGTTGTTGGAGTAATCTTGGATAAAAATAGATTTACAAGCTCTGTTTTTTCATCGATTCCGTATGACAATGTAACGATATCCAATAAATCGTGCCGCTCTATAAAGCTATCAAAGATATCTTCTAATTGCGACGCTTTCTCTGCGTAGAAGAATATCCACTTTACGCCTATAAGAAAATCCGTTGTGATATTACTAAAGATATCTATCTTATCCATAAAGTGCGATCCGATAAGCAAATATATATCCGAGCTGCTTTTCGATAAAGAGCTAAGCTCATAAATAGAACCAATATTTCTATAATTTAGCATTTTATTTCTCGCTCCCTTGTTTTTTTATCATCTTTAGCCACTCTTTTTCAAATTTATAATATCTTTCAAGCTTTTTATTCCTTTTTATTTGATTCCACTTTTCTATCTCGGCATAATCTTGCAGCTCGCCTCCGCACTTAGGGCAAACACTCCTATCTTTAACGTCCGAGAAATTATAAAAATTTACTTCTCATATTTTTAAAATTTTACCGTAATCTTCCTGTAAAATTTTACTTAAATTTGGCTTCAGTCGTTTAAAATTTTATCTCTTTAAAATTTAAATTTCAACTGTCGCCTGGCGTTTTAAATTTCGCCGTTTTAAAATGCGCGCTTCAAACGCCGCTTTAAAATTTACACAGACGCGAGCAGGTAAGAGGGCGCCGTTATAAATCTAAAGCCAAATTTTATTTCTAGCCATTTTTTTAATTTGTTTCTTATTTTTAATATATGAAAATCCCGCCCCGTTTCATTCGTAAATTTGAAACGTATCTTAAAAACAAGGAAAGCCGATGAGTGAAAGAAATTTACAAATTTTAGGTTGGGCGGGCACATGCCTGTCGGTTATAATGTACGTGTCCTACGTGCCGAACATAATGGCGAATTTAGACGGCAACAAAGTCCCGTTTCTCCAGCCGCTAGCAGCCGCGATAAACTGCACGATATAGCTTAGCTACGGTCTTTTAAAGCCCAAAAAGGACTATCCGCTCGCCGCGGCGAATTTCCCGGGGATTATCTTTGGGCTGCTAACTGCAATAACGGCGCTTTAACCGCGCTTTTAGCGGCTTAATAAATTTCAAAATCGTCCGAGCAGTACTTTTGCATGCCGCGTCCGCAACGCTTTTTAGTCGCCCACTATGCTACTACGCTGCAACTACTAGCTCGCTGTCGCGCTGAGCCTAAGCTAGCTTGCCACAAGCATACCCGCACCTCACATATCCATTACGACGCGGCTTTAAATTTCACAAAATCGCCCGCGCCGCATTCAAATCTGTCGAATTTAAATAACTTTTATACAAAATTTGATAAGCTTATTTCGGTTAAAATTTTATCTTTAAAAGGACGAAAAATGAAAAAGGTCATCACTTGCGTCGATCAAAATGCGCTTGCCCCAGCGGTTAGAGATTATGGAATTTACGTCGCTAAAACCTTGGGTGCCGAGCTCGTGTTTATTCACGTGGTTGAAATTCCGGAGCTTGGCGAGAATTTTTATGGGCTGGCCGCAGGCGGGATCGTCCTAGGAGAGAATGATATCCTTGCAAATAGCTACGGAAGTCCCACACTAGGCGGCGTGGATGCGGAGAAAGACCACGAAGAAGCCGAAGCGATGCTGGATGAATATATCTGCGCCGCGACTGCTGCGGGCGTAAAGGCGAGTAAGATCATTAAAGATGGCGATTTTATCGACGTTATCGCCGAGTACAAGGAGGAAGCTGAAATTTTTGTACTCGGTATCAAGGGCTCAAATAACGAGGACGTAGGCTTTAACGCAAGCGTGCTGATAAAGGAGCTTCACGTGCCATCGCTGCTCGTGAATAAGGAATTTTCACCGATTAACTCCGTGCTCATCGCATTTGACGGCACTGACGCGGCGAAACGCACGCTTGAGTTTATAAAGAGCTCAAAGCTTCTTGCGAGCGCACATAAGCATGTCTTGCACATCAATCTCGATGCCGCAGAGGGCGAGCGGATGCTGGATCTGGCGCGCGAAATTTTAGGCACTCAAAACGCCACTTTCAAATACATCCAAGCCGAAGTGCCCGCCGATGAGATCATCAAATATCGCCGCGCCAATAACCTCGATCTGATCGCTACCGGTGCCTTTACGAAAGGGTTTTTCAAAAAGCTCTTTTTAGGCAGCGTCTCCGAGGATATCTTGCACAATGCGCTTGTACCGGTGCTAGTGCTATCGTAGCCGCAAGACCAAACGCCGATAAACGCTAAATTCCGTCGCTTACGTTATTTTAAAGCGGCGGAATTTTAGAATTTTAAATTTTTCAATCCTTCGTTTTTCAAATTCATAGAAATTTTGCTTAAAAATTCGTCAATAGATCTTATTAAATTCCGTTAAATTAGCAATTGCATATAAAATTTTATGATTTAGTTTATTAAAAATTTTATTATTATTTAAGAAGAATTGTAAGATAATCCCGCTAGCAAATTGATATGGATTATAAAATCTAAAAAGGATTTTTATGAAAAAGGGTAAAATTTTACTTTCTTTTGCGCTACTTTGCTCACCATTTTGGCTTACTGCGGCGCAAAATAGTGGCACTTCTCAAAACTCGTCCGCTGCAAGTTCTGCCTCTAAAATTTCGTCGTCGCAAAGCTCGCGCGCAGCCGCTACATCGCGGAGCTCCGCGCCGCCTGCTTCAAATTTAGCCTCTAATAGTGCGGCGACGCAAAGCTCTGCGCAAAAGCCTGGAAGCCGCCCTACCGCTGTAAATTCCGCGCCGTAGGGCAACGCCGTCGTAAGCCCCGCCACTAAAGACATTGCACAAAATTCCGTGCCGCAAAGCGGTAGCGCGGTAAATTCTACGCTGCAGAGCTCGGACGACGATAATCTCGGCACCATAAACGTCACGGGCAAGGCCGATCTGTCCACTACCGAGGGCACAGGGATGTATTACGACCGATAATATGAATACCGCCACGGGCCTTGATCTAAGCATCCGCCAGACGCCTCAAACCGTTTCCGTCGTGCCCGATCAGCTCATAAAGGATTTGAGCCTTACCAAGGTCGACGACGCGCTAAATTACGTACCGGGTATTACCGCTACTAGCAGATTCGGTATGAGTTTGCCGATTTCAAGGGGATTTAACATCGATAATATCCAAGAAGACGGCATGCAATCCACTACCGCGCTTGCGGCGCAGGGGCTTTACGGGCAGTCAAAGGAGCACACGGATTTGGCGTTTTACGACCGCGTCGAAGTTTTACGCGGCGTCGCGGGTCTTACGCAGAGTAACGGTGAGCCGGGCGGAACTATAAATTTAGTAAGAAAGCGTCCTCAAAAGGAGCTCGGAGCGAATTTATCGCTAAGTGCGGGCAGTTATGATTATTATCGCGGCAGCGTGGACGTGACGGGCGGCTTAAACGAAAGCGACTCGCTCCGAGGACGGCTCATCGGCGTAAGCGGCAAGGAGGGCTCCTTTAGAGATTTGCAAAATACCGAACGCGGCGCGGCATCGGCGATGGTGGGAGCTGATCTAGGAGATTTTAGCGAAATTTTAGCCGGCGTGATCTATCAAAAGACAAGAAGCGTTTATGATCCTTTCGGCATTCCTGTAGTGGGCAAGGACGGCAACGCGTTAAATTTAAGCAAAAGAACGACCTTTATATCGGATTGGAGCAGGTCGGTTTATGAAAAATATAATACGTTTTTGGAGCTAAATCATAAATTTAGCGATAATATCAAGGCTTACGCTAAACTAAACTATACTCACAGCGAGAGCTTGTTGAAATTCGGCGGCTGGCACGGAGTGGGTAGGGATCCTGCGAGTAGATACATAAGCTATGACAGATACGACAACGGCAGTAAAGAACTAAGCTTTCAGGTAGGTAGCGATATCGGCTATGAATTGTTTGGGCAAAGCCATGATTTTTTCATAAACGCTACTGCGTCGAAGGAGAGATTTACGCAGCACGATAGAGACGTTTACGGCGGCGCAGCGGGATTGACGTATGAGAGCTTTAATAAGGGGCTTATAAACAACGAGCCTAATTGGAATGATACGACCGCGTTATGCGCGCTTGGAACCCGCTGCTACAATCTTTACTACACGACTAAAATTTATCAGCAGATGGTTGCGATGGGCACGAGATATAATTTTAACGATGATTGGCATCTGCTCGTAGGCGGCAGATATTCAAGGCTAAAGCGAGAAAGCGCTACGGATAACTATCGCACGGGCCGCCACAGCGAAGACGATATCGTTAAAAAACACAAGATCACGCCTTACGTGGGGCTTACGTGGGATTTTTCGAGAGATCATTCGCTATATGCGAGCTATGCCGAAATTTATAAACCTCAAACCGCTAGGGATAGAAACGAAAAAATTCTAGAGCCGATCGTAGGCTATAATGCCGAAGTGGGCGTGAAGTCGGAATTTTTCGACGGCGCGCTAAATACGACTGTGGCTTTCTTTCAGATCATGCAGGAAAATAGAGCCGTCACCGACTACGATTATTACGACGCTACGGGTCTAAGCAGATCGGTAGCTAGCGACAAAGTCAGATCCAGAGGCTTTGACATAGAAGCAAACGGTGCAATTACCGACGAGTGGAAAGTATTCGGAGGCTACACCTACAATAAAAGCGAGTATATGAAGGACGAGAGGCGTTTTGTGGCGCTAAGCAACGTCGATTACCGCAAGGGTGCCAATGCCAAGCCTTGGATCCCTAAGCGTATGTTTAAGCTCTACAGCAGCTACGAAATTCCGCTCGTAGCGCAGCAAAAGATCACTTTGGGCGCCGGATTTCGCTATCAGAGCAAGACCGACAACCAATATACCAGGCGCAGTATCTCGACGGGCGCTTATTACCCCGCTAACGACATCCCCGTACAGGGCGGCTACACGATATGGGACGCCAACGCTGCGTATGAATACAATGAGCATTTTAGTTTAAATTTATCGGTAAAAAACATAACCGACAAGCGCTACTTTATCAATCAAAATAACAGAGTAGCGGGACAAAACAACTACTACGGCGAGCCGCGGAATTTTATGCTGACGTTTAATTATAAATATTAAGGCGCCGTTTTGCTCAAAGTCTGCCCGCGCCTTGCTTTGGGCGGGATGCATAAAATTTGCGAGTAAGTCGTATTCGCAAATCTTTATGCTCTCAGATTGCGCGGGTTAGTGTCAATGCGAGCGCAGCGGGGCTTGCATGAAGGTATGAGTTGATCGGCGCTCATTAAGCTTGAGCAATCCGGTGCGCCGAAGTCTGCAGACAGGTTTTGCGCGAATAATGCTGCGCAGTTAAATTTTGCATTCGTTCGCGCGGATTTTGTACTTGCAAAGCTGCGAGCGGAGCGAGTACGCAAAGGCGCGTGAGCTAAATTTATCGCAATCCGCGCATGGCGAGGCGGGTAAAATTTGAACGAAGCCGCGGGATTAAAATTTAACTCGTGATTTGGTCGATTAGAGATTGATTAGCGCGAGCGATCGCAGGCGATGCGGGCGATAAATTTAATCTCGCGAAATTCCAAGCGAATTAAACGCGCAGACTTGCGAGCATAAAATCCGCTCGCGAGTCTGCGGGATCAAATTTAATCCCGCGATCTCGCTGTAACCGGCGCTAAATTTTAAAATTTAAAGAGAAAATTTGAAAACGCTAAAGCAATTTTTTGAAATTCTACGTCCGCACTGGTTCGGCAAGGGCGCGGCAAAGCTGTGGACGCTGCTGCTGCTTGCACTTGGTTTTAGCCTGGCTATCATCGAAATCAGCGTGCTGATGAACGCGTGGGATAAGCGCTTTTACGACGCGCTAAGCGAGCTTAAAGGCGAGCTCATTCCCGCGCTCGTGGGCGAGTTTTTGCTCTACACGGCGCTCATCGTGCTTTTCATCGTCTGCGGCAACTGGTTTCGCAAACTGCTCGTAATCGTCTGGCGCGAGCGGCTAAGCGCGATGATGGAGCGCAAATGGCTACATAACGCAAACTTCTACCGCACGAGCCTTGAGGGGAATTTCAGCGCCAGGGGCGGATCAAATTTAGAAAAACCTGGCGACGTAAATTTAGATGAAAATTTAAACGAGCGCGCAGAGTATTCCGCAGCCGAGGCGGACAGCGCGGTTTTGCATAGAGACGCAAAGGGGCTTGAAATTTTACCGAGCACGACGGAGCAAAATGCGACAGGGCAAAGTGGCGCAAGCGAGAATGAAAATTTAAACGATCGTAGCGACGAGAATTTTAAAAATTCAAAAAACGCCGAGAATACTAAAGCATATTTGGAGCAGGATACGGATGGCTTAAACGAATGCGTGGGCTCTGCGAGCGATCGCGCAGAGTATCTTGCAAGCGAGGCGAGCGGCACCGGTGTGAACGAAAATTTAAACCAGCAGCGTGAGGAAGATTTTAAAGAATATTGGGGACGAGATACGGGTAATTTAAACGAACGTGCGGCGTCCGTGAGGGCGCGGGCTGGGTGCCCCGCAACCGAAGCGGATGCCAAAGGTTCGTTTAAAGCTTCCGAAGACCGGGGAATTGCAAAGCTAGACAACCCTGATCAGCGTATCGCCGAGGACAGCTTGCTGCTTGTGCAAAAAAGCGTCGATCTCGTAAAATCGCTCGTCTATAATCTCGCCAAGCTCATCGCCTTCGTTGCGATATTGTGGCAGGTCTCGAAGGTATTGAAATTTGAAATTTTCGGCATGCACTTTGAGATCGAGGGCTTTTTGCTCTACGTCGCGCTCCTTTATACGCTAATTTGCTCGCTGATTACGCATCTCATCGGGCGCAGGCTTAGGGGGCTAAATTTTGCTAAGCAGCGCGCCGAAGCCGACTACCGCTCGGATCTGCTGCTCGTGCGCGAAAATGCAGAAGCCGTAGCGTTTATGCGCGGAGAGGATGCCGAGCGCGGCCGCTTCCGCGCGAGCTTCGGCGAGATCATGAGAAACTGGCGCAGCATCATGAATACGGAATTTCGCCTCGAATGCTTTTCGGCAAGCTACCTAAAAATCACTAATTTAATCCCGATCTTTGCCTGCTTGCCGCTGTATTTGTCGCGCGCGATGAGCTTTGGCGACATGATGCAGGCGCGCTCGGCGTTTTACAGCGTGCAGGACGGATTTGCGTGGTTTATGGACTATTACAAGCAGATCATGGAGTGGGCGGCGAGCGTGCAGAGGATTTATGAGTTCATCTCGCGCATGGACGGCGAGAGTGCAAATCTGCGTGCTTGCGTCATACAAAGCGACGAAAATTCCGCTCGGTGTGAGGGCTTGTCGGTCTTCACGCCTGCGGGCGAGCCGCTGATTGAGGATCTACGCTTCGAGCTTGCGCCCGCGCAGTTTATAATGCTGCGAGGCAAGAGCGGCGCGGGCAAAAGTACGGCTCTGCGCTACGCGGCGGGTCTTTGGAGATACGATCGCGGCGAGATCAGTCTGCCACGCACGGGCGTGATGTTTATTCCGCAAAAGCCCTACCTAGCGCCGCTTAGCCTAAAGGAGCTTATCTCTTATCCGCAGCCGCCGCGCAAAGACGATGCGGAATTTTTAGAAATTTTATGCCGCGTAGGACTTAAGAAATTTGCCCGCATGCTAAACTCGCGCGCCGATTACGTTAAAATTTTAAGCGGCGGAGAGGCGCAGCGGCTTAGTTTCGCACGTATTCATTACCACAAGCCGAGCTTTGTTTTCGCAGACGAGATTACGTCCGCGCTCGATCCTGCTTCGGCGCGCGAGCTGCTACTTGGTCTGCGTGCGGATCTACCGAGCCTCGGCATGCTAGCGATCGTGCATCAAACGGGGCTTGAGGAGATATTCGAGCGGACTATAGAGCTTTAAATTCGGCCGTTTAAATTTCGCGCCGCAGGGATTTCGCCTTTAAATTCATATCTTTTTAAATCCAGATTTATTAAAATTACTCGTTTATATTAAGCGGCGATAAAATTTAGCCTAGGCGCTAAGTGTTCGCATACATGGGCATCGGCACTCGCGCGGCTAGGCGCTTGCACGCAGTCGGTGGCATAGCACCGCCGTAGGTAAGTATTTACGGCGCAACGAGTAGTTCGGAAGTTGGTCGGCAGTGCGCGATCGCGGTTCTGTACGGAAATTTAAGCTGATAAAATTTAAACGCAAGATAGTCTGCTCAATGCGGGGCGTTTCAATAAAATTTTAAGCTACGTGGCGAGCGGCTTGGAGGTCGGTAGACGGCGCGCTAATGAGCGGGCTACGTAAGCGGCGCGATGCGCGGGCGTAGCGATAAATCGGTAGCGCGTCGGATGGCGCGTAACACATCGGCGGCGCAGACGGCACGCCGTAGTCGAGAAGCGGAGCGGCGATACGTACCTACTCGGCGCCGTATGACATAACCTTCGCTTGGGCAAATCATCATCGTAACGACGCTACGATCGAAGCGAACAACGCTGCCGCGACGACGGATCGGCAGTACAAAGCGGCGCGGCATGATTGCGGCGGCGACAGCATAAAATGCCGCAATATGGCAACCGCGATCGACAGGATGCGTATGTAGGGAAAGCGCAGTGCAAGTAGCGCAAACGTCGCGATACGACGATGGCGACCTGCGGAGCGTATAAGTGAAGCAGCAGTGCGGGCGGCGCAATAACGCCGAGGCGATACAATAGCGGCGACCGACGAGACGTAACGCCGCCGTAGCGTTCGCGGGCGCTACGGCTAAGCCGCTAAATTTTAAAAACGAAGCAAGGAGATTTGATGCTTAAGGCGGAGATTGTTTATAAATTTGCGCTCATCGTGCTGCTAGCTTGCGCGCTTTGCATTTTGGGCTTTTCGGGCGTTAATTTCGCGCGCGGCGAATATGACGAGGCCTGGATGAGCCTGCATAAGATCGCAGGATTGGGCCTGCTTTGCGTCGCGATCTTGCATATAATCACGAGGCGAAAGAAGCTCGCAAAGCTTTGGGGCGAGTTTTTGGACGTGGTTTTGAGCCGCAAAAATCCCGGTTTTTGTAATATGGATCGCATCATCGGCGCGATCGAGTCTTGTAATATTAGGGAGATCGCTGGTAAAATGGGCTTTGAGCCGGACGAGCTCGCTGAGATTTTGAAATCAAACGGCATCAAGCTTGTAAGCGCAGATCAAGGTCTGCGCGAGCTTGCGAAGCTCAACGACGAAAAAATTTTCTTCATCTTGGTGCTTTTAATCGAGGCAAAATTCGGCAAAGCAGGCGGGTGTAAGGTCTAAATTTAAAAGGCTTAATAGCCCGCGTTTGCGATCGCTTCGGCTTGAGAGTGCGCGATGAGCGGATCGATGATCTCGTCGAACAAGCCGCCCGCCATGATCGCGTCTAGGCGGTAAAGCGTTAAATTTATGCGGTGGTCGCTGATGCGGTTTTGCGGATAGTTGTAGGTACGAATTCGCCCCGAGCGGTCGCCGGTGCCTACCTGATCCTTGCGATCTTTGCGCTCTTTTTCGAGCCGCTCCTGCTCCTGCATATCGTAAAGGCGCGCCTTCAGCACCTTCATCGCCGCCTCTTTGTTTTTGTGCTGATCCTTGCCGTCTTGGTTAGTGACGACTAAACCGGTCGGGATGTGAGTGATGCGAACGGCGCTATCTGTGGTATTTACGGACTGTCCGCCGTGGCCGGAGCTGCGCATAACGTCTATGCGAAGGTCGTTCGGATTGATCTGTATCTCGCTATCCTCGATCTCGGGCATGACGGCGACGGTGATTGCAGAGGTATGCACCCTACCCTGGCTCTCCGTTTCGGGGACGCGCTGCACGCGGTGGGTGCCGCCTTCAAATTTCAGCCGCGAATACGCTCCCGCGCCCTTTACGAGCAAGATCGCTTCTTTGTAACCGCCGACGCTGCCTTCGCTGGTGCTTACGATCTCACATTTATATCCGCGAAGATCGGCGTAGCGCAGATATGCGCCGAGCAGATCGCCCGCAAACAGCGCCGCTTCGTCGCCGCCTGTACCGGCGCGGATCTCAAGGAAGATATTCTTATCGTCGTTGGGATCTTTAGGAAGCAGTAAAATTTTGATTTTTTCTTCGAGCTGCGGTTTTTGCGTCTCTAAGTTTTTAAGCTCCTCTTTGGCTAATTCGCCGAGATCGGCATCGCTTAGCAGGGCTTTGTTTTCTTCGATCTGATTTAAAATTTGAAGATACTCGCTAGCCGCCTCTTTGATCGGCTCGATATTTCGCTGCTCCTTAGATAGCGCCGTCATATTAGCGATATCTGCGGTGACTGCGGGATCGCTAAGCATGCGCGAAAGCTCGTCGTAGCGATCCAAAAAAGGCTTTAGTTTATCGGCTAGCATTTAAATTTTATGCGTAAGGGGCGCTTACGCGGCGGTTTTTAAAGAATTTACGAGTTTGGCTAGGCGGCTTACTTTTCTGCTCGCGGTCTGTTTTTTCAAAAAGCCCCTGCTTACGAAGCTGTGAAAGCTTTCATTAGCCGTTTTTAGAGCCTGAGTCGCTGCGTCTAGATCCTTGCTCTCGACCGCCTCTCTTACGGCTTTTGTAATATTTTTTACTCTGGTGCGATAAAATCTATTTCGCTCCGTTCTTTTTATGGTTTGTCTCGCGCGTTTTTCGGCGGATTTGTGATTTGCCATAACGTCCCTTTCGGTTAAATTTGAACCTGCGATTATACGTAAAAAATATTTAATCGACGCTTAATTTAAGTGAAATTTAAATATAGTTTAAATTTATTAAGATTAAACTTTTTCTGGTAGAATTTGCCGATTTTTATACAAGGATTTGATAATGAAACTTTTCGGAACGGACGGCGTACGAGGCAAAGCGGGAGAATTTTTGACCGCCGAGCTTGCGATGCGCGTAGCGATGGCAGCGGGAATTTATTTTAGGAAAAATTCCGTTACGAATATGATTTTAGTCGGCAAAGATACCCGCAGAAGCGGCTATATGATAGAAACCGCGATCGTTGCGGGCCTTACCTCGGTGGGCTACAACGTCCGTCAGATCGGTCCGATGCCTACTCCTGCGATTGCCTTTCTTACGGAGGATATGCGCTGCGATGCAGGCATCATGATAAGCGCGAGCCACAATCCATACTACGACAACGGCATTAAATTTTTCAACAGCGAAGGCTTTAAACTCGACGAAAAAGAGGAAGCGCAGATCGAAAAAATTTACTTCAGCGACGATCTAATCGCCGAGGCGCGCACCAAAATGATGCAAATCGGCGCCGCAAAGCGCGTGGACGACGTCATCGGCAGATACATTGTGCATATTAAAAATTCCTTCCCGAAGCAAAAGACACTGCACGGGCTTCGCGTGGTGCTTGATTGTGCAAACGGAGCAAGCTATAAGGTCGCACCTACGGTATTTAATGAGCTGGGAGCCGAAACTATCGTCATCGGCGACGAGCCTAACGGAAAAAATATAAATGATGCTTGCGGCGCGTTAAGCCCGCAAAATTTAGCCTCGGAGGTCAAAAGATTGCGCGCCGACGTCGGCTTTGCTTTCGACGGGGATGCCGATAGGCTCGTAGTCGTGGATGAAAACGGCGAGATCATCCACGGCGACGCGCTACTTGGAATTTTAGCAGTCTATTTGAAAGGAAAAAATCGCTTAGCAGGCAATAAAATGGTAGCCACAGTGATGAGTAATTCTGCGCTGGAGGATTTTTTAGCTAAACACGACATCGCGCTTCATCGCTGCAATGTAGGCGATAAATTCGTACTTGAGACGATGCACGAGCTAGGCGCAAATTTCGGCGGCGAGCAGAGCGGGCACGTGATCTTCGGCGATTACGCCAAAACGGGCGACGGCATCGCAAGCGCGCTGCAATTCGCCGCTTGCATGTTGGATATGAAAAAGAAAGCAAGCGAATTTTCGGGGATGATTAAGCCCTATCCACAAATTTTAAAGAATTTAAAAATTTCGGATAAAAAGCCGCTTGAAAAATTAAAAGGGCTAAAGGAGCTTGAAGCAAGCCTTAAAGCGGACAAAATCCGCTCGCTCTTTCGCTACTCCGGCACCGAAAACGTTATCCGCCTCTTAATCGAGGGCAAAAACGAAAAACTGCTGCAAAAGCGAATGGACGAGGTCGAGAAATTTTTTACCAAAGCCCTAAATGAGTAGCGTTGCGGTGAAATTTTACGGCGCGACAAGCTCATGGCTCGGTACAAAAGGCGCGGACAAAAAATGCAGGCTTTACATATTTAAATTTAGGCTGCGAGATGGCTAAGACTTGTATTAAATTTATCCTACTTTTTGCGGTGATCTTTGCGATCGATCAAGCGATCAAACTTCTGTTTTTAAACGGCTTTTCGTGGCAAGGCGAGTTTTTTTCGCTAGAGCTTACGCTTAATCGCGGCGTTGCGTTTTCGATGTTTGCGTTTTTGGGCGAAAATTTAAAATTTATCCAGATCGCGCTGATCTCAGCGCTTGCGGCGTATGTATTTTGTCATAAAAAGCTCTTTTACGAGCACTGGATGCCGTTTGCGCTGATGCTTGCGGGGGGCTGTTCAAACCTGCTCGATCGCTTCATTCGCGGCGGCGTGGTCGATTACGTCGCGTGGCATAAGTGGTTTGAGTTTGCGGTGTTTAATTTCGCCGACGTGATGATAGATCTGGCCGTCGTGATTTTTATTTTTCAGGGCTTACGCACCGCAAAAAAGGAGAAAAATGAAGAGAAATAATTACATCGCTTACGCGCTTTGGTTTTTAGGTGCGTTTTCGTGGATCGCAGCTATGCCGATCGGCGGCGGACTACATAGAATTTACTGCGGCAAATTTATCAGCGGATTTGCTCAAATCGCGCTATTTTGGCTAGGGAGCTTTACACTATGGTTTTTAGTGGGCTTTTTGTTTTGGGCGATTTGGGGAATTTGGATTTTGCTAGATATATTTTTCGTAGGAATTTGGGTGGAAGATTTAAATGCTTTTGCAAGCGAGACGGAGGAGGACGACTACGAACAGCGTCTGAAAAAGGTCAATGCGCTTTATGAGCTGTATCAAAAAGGCGCGATTTCCAAAGAGGAATTCGAAGCGCGAAAAGAAATTTTAATGAGAGATTAAGGAGAAAAAATGAGTTACTATTGGTTTAAATTTGTCCATTTTGCGGGTTTTATTTCATGGATGGCGATGCTATTTTACATGCCGCGCTTGTATGTATATCACGCTGAAAATTTAGACAAGCCAGATTTCGTAAAGGTCGTTAAAAAGATGGAGCGGATGCTGTATCACGCGATCGGCTGGATAGCAATGGCGGTGACGGTTTTTAGCGGAGTGATGCTTATCATTTTAAATCCGGGGCTTATGAAAATGGGATATTTTCATATAAAATTACTAGCCGGAGTTTTGCTAATCTGTTATCATTTGTGGCTGTATTATTATATGTATAAATTTGAAAAAAATGAGTGCCACAGGAGCGGAAAATACTTCCGTGCGATCAACGAAGGCCCTACGATCATAATGTTTATAATACTTTATGCGATGCTAATAATGCCGAATTTACCGAGCAACTAGCCCGTTTTGATAAAAATTTAATTAAAATTTGCATAAAATTAGAGCAAAATTTTAAAGGAAGCATGTGCAACATATTATTAAGAAAATTTTATCAAGCGAAAGTAGCGCCGGCGTTATATTACTTCTATCCGCGGTTTTTGCGATCATAGCTCAAAATGTGGACTTTTTATCTAAATACTATGAGGCATTTTTACATCTAAGCTTCACCATAGGTGTGGGTTCTGCGAAACTTGACGAATCGATGCATTTTTTAGTAAACGACGTGCTTATGGCGATATTTTTCTTTGCCATTGGACTTGAGCTAAAGCGCGAAAAGATCGAAGGGCAGCTGCGCCATTTCTCTCAAATTTTACTTCCTAGCTTCGCGGCTTTGGGCGGAGTAATGATGCCCGCGATCATATTTTCGATCATCAACTGGGGCGATGCCATCGCAATGAAGGGCTGGGCGATCCCTACGGCGACCGATATAGCCTTTGCCGTGGGCGTTATGGCACTTTTGGGCAAAAAAATCCCGGCTAGCCTTAAAATTTTCGTTTTGACGCTTGCAATAATGGACGATCTGTGTGCAATTTTAATCATCGCTTTGTTTTATTCCTCTACCATAAACGCAATCTATCTAGGCGGTGCAGCTATCTGTGTCGCAATAATGCTAACGATGAGTAGACTTGGCGTTGATAAAAAGCTTCCGTTTATCATCGTAGCCGTGGTGCTGTGGGTGATGGTACTAAACTCCGGTATCCACGCGACTATCGCAGGAGTGCTTGCGGGCTTTTGCATCCCGCTTAAGACCCGCTCGGGCTCTATGCTAAAGGATATGGAGCACGGCCTAGCCTACCCAGTAAATTTTTTCATCTTGCCGATCTTTGCCTTTACAAACGCAGGCGTCTCGCTAGCGGGCATCAGTCCTAGCTTCCTTTTCGGCCCGGTACCGATGGGCATTATGCTCGGACTATTTTTTGGTAAACAGATCGGAATTTTTGCCTTCAGCTGGATCTTAATCAAAGCTAAAATCGCCTACATGCCCGAAAACGCGGGCTGGCCACAGCTTTACGCAGTAGCAATCATCTGTGGTATCGGCTTTACGATGGCACTTTTCGTCGATGGCCTCGCATACGGCGGCAGCGATATGTATCATTACACGGACAAGCTCGCGGTATTTTTAGGCTCAATAATTTCCGGAGTAGTGGGATTTTTCGTCGCAAAAGCAGTCGCGGTAAAACAAAGCTAAATTTCATAAAAAGATTAAAATTTTAAAATTCTACCGCTCAAAAAATTTCAAAATTTTAAGAGCGGCTCTAAATTTTAAAATTTATAAGCTAGAAAATTTAACTTAAAATTCTGTCTGATCCAAGCGCAGCTTAAATTACCAAAATTCCCGCATTTTGCATTAGGCTTAGCGCACATTCGTCGTAGTAGCCGCGCTCATGGTTCGGCGCATCGTAGGTAGCTACCGCACCTCGCGGAACGATGACATCTTTATCGGCGCCCGTTTCGTTGAGATAGGTGCGCAGGCTAAGCGCAAACTGCATCACGCAGATGTCGGTGCAACAGCCCGTAATCACGAAGCGATCGAAGCCGTCCAGAATTTTCTTATCCAAATTATGAAAGCCGTTCGTGCTGCGCTTAAAAGTGACGTTTTGCTCGCTTACGTAGGGCGCGAGCTCCTCGATCACCTCCGCTTCGGGCGAGCCAGCTAGGCAGTGGATCGGATAGCGCTTCATCTCCAAATCCCGCTCGGCGTGAGCGTCGCAGATGAAATGCACGTTTTTCGCCGCCTCAATCTGTCTAAGCACCGCAGGGGCGATCTTTGCTATGCTAGGATCAGCCATTGCGCCGAATTTTACGAAGCCATTTACCATATCAATCACAAATACCAAAGTTTTCATCAAAACTCCTTATAAATTTCAGGTTTCATATCTTTTAAAAGATCCATTTTAGCGCGAAATTTTAAAATTTCATTTAAATCCGCTCGAGCAATCTTCACGGCCTCTTTTTTGCCTAGGCGCGCGACGATCTCGCCGCCGGGATTTATCAGCATGGAATTTCCGCCGAAACTCTCGCCCTGCCCCGTATCGCCGCAGCCGTTTACCGCGCAGATAAAAATTTGATTCTCAATCGCGCGAGCCCTCGCAAGCGTGATAAAATGCTCTATGCGGCTTTGCGCGAACTGCGCGATTACAAAAACTATCTGCGCGCCACGAAGCGCTAAAGCTCGAAAAATTTCACCGAAGCGCAGATCATAACAGATCGCGACGCCGATTTTGACCGCGCGATTTTTAAATTTAATCTCAAAAATACCCAGCTTATCGCCGCCGCTTACGATCTCGTTTTCGCGAGCGAGCGAGAAGGCGTGAATCTTGTCGTAGCGTAAAATTTCGGCTCCGTTTTGATATATAAAAGCGGAATTGTAAATTTTATCTCGCTTGGAATTTATCGATCCGCCGATTAAAATAGCGCCGCTTTTTTGTGAAATTTCGCTTAAAAATTTTTTCGTATAAGCAGCGTTTGTATCGGCTAGCTCTTTAAATTTAGCCGTATTAAAGCTGATATTAAATGCTTCGGGCAGCACCGCTACGTCCGCGCCGCGCTTTAACGCGCGATCTATCAGGCCGTGCGCGTGAACAAAATTTTGCTCACAATCTGCGAAATTTTGAGCTATTTTCACGTCCATTTGCAAAATAGCAATTTTCATAAAACCCTCCTATTTAGGCACTAGCCGCATAACATTTGCATGTGTAAGCGCGATAGCTATGGCATCAGTAATATCAAGCGGCTTAATCTCCTTATTAATCCCCAAAATTCGCTTTACCATGAACGCAACCTGCTCCTTTGCAGCCTTTGCCTTGCCCGTGACTGATTTTTTTACCTGAAGCGGCGTGTATTCGGCAAAATTTCCAAAAATTTGTAAAATTTTAAGAGCCAGCGCGCCGCGAAACTGAGCGAGCTTTAAAACAGACTGCGGATTGTAGGCATAAAACATCGATTCTATCGCGACCTCATCAATCTTATGAGCGCTAAAAATTTGATCGATCGCCTCGCTCATCTGTGTCATTTGAAATTGCACGTTTTCGGCCTTCATTTTTACCAATCCCGCCTCGATGAGTTTGATCTTATTCACATCTTTTTCCAAAATCGCATAGCCTAAATTTCTAGTTCCTGGATCAATTCCTAAAATTTTCATAGCCACCTTTCACACTTATTCACAGTTTAATCACCGGTGAATAAACTTAAATTTACCGCAAATTTAGCGAAATTTAGCTAAAATCTTAATCTAATTTGTAAGGGAATTTTATGGCGACGTCGCAAGCACAAGAAATTTTATCGAATTTAGAGAAGGAAATTTTACCTACCGAATACTCTAGATACATTAAAAATTTGAAATTCAACGATAAAAACTCGACACCGGAATTTTTCATCTACAACGCAACTAACGAGTTTATCGCCAAATATGCCCAGACAAAATACGGCACTAAAATAAAAGAACTTATCAAAAAACAGTTTGGGCTTAACGACGTGATCGTCAAAATCACCTCAAAAGCTAAAATTTCACCGAAAGAAAAGGTAAAAATCATCTCGGAAAAGCCAAAGAGCACGATTCTAAGCGAAAATTATAATTTTGAAAATTTTATCATCGGCGATTCAAATAAATTTGCTTTTGAGTGCTCTATTACAGTCGCAAAAGAGCCCGGAATTCGCTTTAATCCGCTCTTTATCTACGGGCCTAGCGGGCTTGGAAAAACTCACCTGCTTCAATCGATCGGAAATTACTGCATCAAAAAGGGAAAGACCGTCATCTGCGTCACCAGCGAGCAGTTCGCTAATGATTTCGTCTTTAATCTCAAAAACAACTCGATCGATAAATTTAAACAAAAATACCGCAACTGCGACGTTTTGCTCATCGACGACATTCAGTTTTTAATCGGACGCGATAAAGCTCAAGAGGAGCTTTTTTATACGTTTAACGAGCTGAAAGACAAAAACTGCCAAATCGTGCTAACCAACGACCTGCCGCCAAAATTTCTAAAAGGCTTTGAAAGTCGCCTCACAACGCGATTTGAAAGCGGCATAATAGCAAACATTACCCCGCCAGATCTCGAAACTAAAATTGCCATTATCAATAAAAAGAGCGAGGAAAATCGCGTTAGAATTTCACACGATGTCGTAGAATATATCGCTGCAAATATGGGTGACAATATCCGCGAAATCGAAGGCGCAATAAACAAACTAAACGCCTACTCCTCAATACTTCGCACAAAGATCACGCTGGAATTTACCAAAAGTACGCTTCAAGATCAGATCCATCAAAAATATTCAAGCGTGAGCCTAGAGCACGTCATCGAAGTCATTTCAAAAGAGCTAAACGTAAAACCTAGCGAGCTAAAAAGCAAAACGCGAGCTAAAAACGTCGTCGAAGCGCGCCAAATTTGCATATATTTAACCAAACAGTTAACTCAAAACTCAATGCCTAAAATCGCCGCATTTTTTAATCTAAAAGATCACAGCGCCATCAGCAAAAATATCAAAAAAATCAACGAACTCATACAAACCGATGAGATGTTAAAGATAAAGATCGAAGAACTAAAAAACAAAATAACCAAAAAGGATAAGAATGAAATTTAAACTTTATGAAAATAAAGCAAAAATGGTGAATGAAAGTGAATAAAACAAAGCTACTTACTCACTGGATAAACTACCTAAAGACAAGCTTTAGGATAAGTTTTTCACAAAAACCACTTGCCAACTACTACAACGATAAAAATTTAAAAGGATAAAAATATGAAAGTGTTAATCACTAAAAAACTTTTAGAAGAAATAGTTTCAAATACTAGCTCCTATCTTGATAAAAAAGATCTAAGCTCGATAACTTCGCATCTTTTAATGAGTGCAAAAGATGGAATTTTTAGTATAAAAGCTACCGATCATGAAATCGGCTTAAGCTACAATCTACAAAATGTCTCGATAGAAACAGAGGGAGAAGCTACTGCAAATGGAGGTAAACTTCTTAGCGTCATCAAAGGCCTAAGCGACGATAACGTGACCTTAGAAACCGTCAACGGAGCGCTATTTGTAAAGCAAAAAAAATCCAAGTACAAGCTTCCGATGTTTGAGACGAGGGATTTTCCAAGCTTCCCTATAATAGATGGTAAAAACAGCTTTGACGTAAACGCTGGAATTTTAGGAAGAAGCCTTAAAAAGATCTATCCGTCGATCGATACGAACAATCCAAAATATGAGCTAAACGGAGCCTTAATCGACGTAAAAGAAGGCTTTATAAATTTAGTCGGAACCGATACGAAGCGACTTAGCGTTTATAAACTAATCACTCAATCAAAAGCGAGCGAGCTAGATACTAAAATTTTAATCCCTAAAAAGGCAATAAGCGAAATTCAAAAGTTATTTTCTGATAAAATTAAAATTTACTACGACGAAAACGTGTTGCTGGCGGTGAGCGAGAATTTTGAGTTTTTTACAAAGCTTATAAACGGTAAATTTCCAAACTACGAGCGCGTTATCCCAAACGATACAGCGTATAAAATTTTAATCCCGCGCGATAAGATGGTAAGCGGCGTGCGAGCGATAAACGCGATGTGCGAGGAGATGAAGGTTACCATTAAAAAGGATGGAATGATTTTTGAGAGCATCAACGAGGATAATTCCGAGGCAAAGACCGAAATTGAAGCGGCGATTGAGATAAACGGCGAGATAGTTTTCGGCGTTAAAAATCGCTTTCTGCTCGATTTTTTAAGTAGTATCGAGAGCGAAATTTTTGAGCTTGATTTTAACAGCTCCGATACGGCGTTCGTGCTTAGCGCGGATGGCTTAAAAACGGTCGTTATGCCGATAAATAATATTTAAAGGAAAATTATGAAGCAAAATTACGGCGCTAGTAATATTAAAGTTTTGAAGGGTCTTGAGGCTGTTAGAAAGCGCCCCGGAATGTATATTGGAGATACCAATATCGGCGGACTTCACCATATGATCTACGAGGTAGTGGATAACTCGATCGATGAGGCGATGGCAGGTTACTGTGACACGATTGATGTTGAGATCACTATCGAGGGAAGTTGTATCGTTAGTGATAACGGTCGCGGAATCCCCGTCGATATACATCCGACTGAAAAAATTCCTGCCGCGACAGTGGTTCTTACAGTGCTCCACGCAGGCGGTAAATTTGATAAAGACACTTATAAAGTCTCCGGTGGTCTGCACGGCGTGGGTGTTAGCGTCGTAAATGCGCTCTCAAAAAAGCTCGTTGCTACGATCAAACGTGACGGAAGTATTTATAGACAAGAATTTGCCAAAGGAATTCCTACTACCGAGCTTGAAAAGATAAAAACTACTAATCGCACGGGTACTACGATTGAGTTTTGGCCCGACGGCGAAATTTTTGAAATTTTAGAATTTGACGATGAAATTTTATCAAAAAGATTTCGCGAGCTAGCGTATCTAAATCCAAAAATTACGATAAATTTTAAAGATAATCGCACGGGTAGGGACGAGCACTTTCACTTCGAAGGCGGCTTAGAAAGCTTCGTAAACGATATGAATAAAGCGCCTGCCATATCCAAAGCCGTATCGTTTAGCGACGGTGCGGAAGATGTTATGGTGGATTTCGCGCTGATGTATAACGAAACATATAGCGAGAATTTATTAAGCTTCGTAAATAATATTAAAACTCCGGACGGCGGCACTCACGAGGCTGGTTTTAGAGCGGGTCTTACGCGCGCGATAACAAATTACGTCGCGGCAAATGCGGCTGCGCGCGAAAAGGACACGAAGATAACCGGCGATGATGTTCGCGAGGGACTTATTGCGGTAATTAGCGTAAAGGTTCCCGAGCCGCAGTTTGAGGGACAGACTAAGGGAAAATTAGGTTCCAGTTACGTTAAGCCGATCGTACAAAAGATGGCGTTTGAGGTGCTTAGCAAGTATTTTGAAGAAAATCCGATTGAAGCGCGTGCCATTATGAATAAGGCTCTTTTGGCCGCGCGCGGTCGTGAAGCGGCAAAAAAAGCACGCGATCTAACGCGTAAAAAAGACAATATAAATTCCGTCGGAACCCTTCCAGGAAAGCTAGCCGATTGTCAGAGTAAAGATGCAAGCATCAGCGAAATTTATCTGGTTGAGGGCGATAGCGCGGGCGGTTCGGCGAAGCAGGGAAGAGATCGCGTGTTTCAAGCGATCCTGCCGCTTAGAGGAAAAATTTTAAATGTAGAAAAGGCGCGCCTGGATAGAATTTTGCAATCCGAAGAGATTAAAAATATGATCACGGCCTTTGGCTGCGGTATTGGAGAGGAATTTAACGAAGAGAAACTCCGCTATCACAAAATTATCATTATGACGGACGCAGACGTCGACGGTAGCCACATCCAGACGCTGCTTTTAACATTTTTCTTTAGATTTTTGCGCCCTGTTGTCGAAAACGGCTATGTTTATCTGGCACAGCCGCCGCTTTTTAGATATAAAAAGGGCAAAAAAGAGATCTATCTGAAAGATGAAAAGGCACTTAGCGAGTTTTTGATCGAAACGGGCATCGATATGGGCGAGTTTGAAGGTATCGGCAACGAGGATCTGATTGATTATCTAAAAATCGTCTCAAACTACCGCTCGCTTCTAAATGAGCTCAAAAAGCGCTTCAGCGTGCTTAGCGCGATTAGATTTTTGATAGAAAACGACGAAGCGCGAAGCCTCGGCTATGAGGAGTTATTTAAAATTTTAAAACCGCGCCTGGAGAGTGAAGGATTTAATATCTTAAATTCCTACGTAAATGATGAAGGCATTAGAATTTACGTCCAAACTCCGAGCGGCTTGGAACAGCTCGTGATAGATGAGAATCTATTCGGCAATTATATCTTTGAAGAGGCGATCAGAATTTATTCAAAGATCAAAGAGCGGGATGTAAGTTTTGGCAAGGATTTTATTGAAATTTTAGACGAAATCGAAAAAAGCTCGAAAAAAGGCGCTTATATTCAGCGCTATAAAGGTCTTGGAGAGATGAATCCGGAGCAGCTTTGGGAAACTACTATGAGCCCTGAAAATAGAAGGCTTTTAAAAATCAGCATTGCAGACGCACAAAGTGCTAGCGATACCTTTAATCTCTTCATGGGCGACGAGGTTGAACCGCGTAGGAATTACATTCAAGACCATGCCAAAGACGTTAAACACTTGGATATATAATGTCTGTTTTATTTAGTGAGACCAAAGAGCGCGAAAACCGCTTCATAACGGCACTTAAAATTTCGGTACCGTTTACCTGCGTTTTGATTGTTTTTGGAATTATTTTATTCCGAAACGGCGAGTTTAAATTTGACGACGTAATTTTGTTTTTGATACTTTTGATCTGCTATGTTTATTATGTCATCTATCAAATTTACTTTGGCTTTCAAAAAACGCTGATTGATCCCGTTACTCACGTGTTTGTGCGAGAGGAGATCGAAAAAATTTTAAGTAATGATCTAGCTAAAAATCGTCAAATAAATATCGTTCTTTTGCGAATTAAAAATATCATCGACATAAACGATCGATACGGCTACAAAAACGGCGATGAAATTTTATATGAGTATTGTAAGGAACTTTCAAATTTTATGGCGGAGCAGGGTTTTAAGGACCTTCCGATCGGGCGCTTTATAAACGGCTACTTTGTATTCGGCGTAGAATCAAAAGCTACAAATTTAAGTCATATTTTGCGAATGTTTGAACATAAAATTTCAAGTCAAACGATTAAAAATGTAGAGATAAAAAGCGAATTTACGATGCTTCCAAGCTCATATGATCGCAATCTAAATAATATCGTAAATGCGCTATTTTATAAGATAAATCACCTGGACGACGAAGAGCACGGCGAGAAGGCGATCGACGTAGAAAAGGTATTAATAGACGTATTTTCCGCCGACGTTATGGAAGCGATCGATAGTGAAAATTTCAGCTTCAAATATCAGCGCGTTGCAGATAAAAACGGCGTAAAATCGCATATAAATTTGATCCCGAAGCTTGATCTAAGAAGCGGCGAAAAGATCACAAAAAGTAGAATTTTAGATATTTTGCTTCTAAATCATTATGACATCAAATACGATATTTCGATGATGAGGCAGATTTCTAGGATCATCTATTTTAAAGATATTGACGCTAAAATTTTTATTGAGATTATGCCTCAGACCCTGCGAAATAACGAGTTTCGCAATGAAATTTTAAAGCTCATCGATAATAATCTGATTGATCCGAAAAAGATTGTGTTTGAGTTTAACGAAAAGCTTATTTATTCGGAGATCAAGCGCTTTGATGAAATTTTGATTAAATTCCGCGAACTCGGATTTAGCTTCGCGCTATCGCAGTTCGGCGGCTCGAACGCGAGCTTTGAGTATTTAAAATTTCTAAACGTCGATTTTATCGTTTATGACATAGAATTTAACAAAAATTTAGACGATGAAAAGATTAAAAATATCTTCATAGGCATTAATGAAGCCTGCGCTAAATCGGGCATCAAAACCATAATGCGCTTTGTAGATAAGCAGGAATTTCAAATGCAACTTTATAAAATGGGTATCGATTGTATTCAGGGATTTTGTGTTGAAAAGCCGAATGATATATCGAATTTAAGGAGATCATAGTGAGATACGGCGAAGAGGAAATTGAGAAATTTGACATCGAAAATTTAGAAGTTTGGCCCAATAAACAGGAGCGTGATTATTTGATAAAAATCACCCTGCCCGAGTTTTGTTGCCGTTGCCCGCGCTCTGGCTATCCAGACTTTGCGACGATCTATTTGGAATATATTCCGGATAAGCTCGTAGTCGAACTTAAAGCGATTAAAATTTACATAAATTCATTCATGAACCGCTATATCAGCCACGAAGATAGCATAAATGAAATTTACGGCGCGCTGCAAAGCAAGCTAAAGCCTAAATTTATGAAAATCACGGGCGATTTTAATCCGCGCGGCAACGTCCACACGGTAATCGAAATAAACTCGGATCAAATTTACCGATGATAAGCTCAAATTTAGTCGAACAAATTTTTAAATCCGCAAGCATTAGCCGCTGGAACGATTACCCAAAGATGGTGAGTTTAGTCGAGCTCGACAAGCAGGCGCATAAATTTATCATCGCTTATTTTATCGCTAGCTTTGAGCGCGATGTGGATATCAACTACGTCATAGAAGCGGGGATTTTCGAGTTTTTAGCGCGCATCGTAGTAACAGACATCCGTCCGGACGTCTTTCATCAGATACAAAAAACCAAGAAAAAAAAGATTAACGAATGGGTTTTAAGCGTCCTAGAAAGCGATCTTTTGCCTATTCAAAACGGAGAGTTTTTCGAGCGATTTAAAAAATATCTAAATTCCAAGGATCATAAGAAAGAAGCCGTGATCTTAAAGGCGGCGAGCTACCTTTCTACGAGCTGGGAATTTAATATCGTATATCAAACGAGCCAGTTTTTAAACGATATTGAAGAGCTAAAATCCAAGGTCGAGGAGGAGCTCGAGGATTATTACGAGCTAATCGGCGTGCGAAAGATCGTGATGAATAAAAAACTTGCTCGCATAGTCGATCTTAGCGGCAGACTTCGTTTTCAAAAGCGCTGGGCGCAGACGCCGCGCATCCCTGAGACATCGGTGCTTGGACACATGCTGGTAGTTGCGATTTTAAGCTACTTTTTTTCGCTTGAAGTGGATGCGTGCCGCTCGCGCACGGCGTATAATTTTTTCTGCGCGCTATTTCATGATTTGCCCGAAAGCCTAACTCGCGACATCATTAGCCCCGTAAAATACGGCGTCAAGGGCCTTAGCGACATCATTAGCGAATATGAGATGCGGCTAATAGACGATAAAATTTTACCCTTTGTGCCCGAGCATATGAGAGATGATTTCAGTTATATTTTGGGTATCCGCAAAGAGGGCGGTAAATTTATAAAAGACGAGTTTGAAAATCGCACTTTCGAGCTAGGCAAGGAGCCTAAATTTGCAGAAGGCAGCCTAAAGATGTTTAATGAAGATAAATTTCGCGCAATCGACGGCAAGGCGCTTAAGTATTGCGATAAACTAGCGGCGTTTTTCGAGGCGGGGATTTCGATCAGCTACGGCGTGAAAAGCAAGGAGTTGCTTAGTGGGTATAATTCGATGTTAGAGTTTTTCAAAGCCAAGCCGAAAATTGAAGGCGTCGATTTTCAGAGTGTTTGCGAGGATTTCAAAGAGCATTTCGGACTTAATAGGATCGATTTATAAAACCCCTTCCCAGATGGCTGCGGCACATGCGAGATCTAAGTGCTCTGCTGTATTCCTACCCTGAAGCGGTGCCTAAAAAAAGCATTGCACAGGTCTAAGAAAGGGCAAACGGGATTATATGGAAATGTTTCTTAAAGTAAGGTTATAAATGAATTTCAAAAATCATCTTTTATCCGTATTTCGCGAGGTTTTTATCCCTCATCATCGTTCTATTGAGTTCAGAGCCAAAATTTTTGCCGCTATGCTGCTTGCTAAAAAAAAGCAGACCGACGAGGATTACGACGCGATCAAAGATATAACCGGCGAAATTTATCCGGGCGACGAACAGCGCATCGGCGTGCTGGTCTCCATCGTAAAAGAGTATATCTTAAAGGCGAAAACCTATAAAAGCTTAAATTTAGATTCGCTTTTAAAAGAGATCGACAGAGATATCAAAAATAACAAAAAATATATCAAAAAGATTGATTTTTCGCATCTACGCCGTTTGATTGGAGATGATGACGAGGATGCGCTAATCCAACAGCGCGTTTATGAGTTTTTTGTCTGCGAAGTCAAAGAGTACTCGTAAATTTTTATCTTAAGAATTTTTTTAGTATAATCGTCAGCCTTTAAAATAGCAAACGGAGAAAAATTTGGAAAATATCAGAAATATTGCGGTTATCGCGCACGTCGATCACGGCAAGACCACTATCGTAGATGAGCTTTTAAAACAATCCGGCACCTTTGGTAATCACCAAGAAGTCGGCGAGCGCGTGATGGACAGCAACGACATAGAGCGCGAGCGCGGTATTACGATCCTATCCAAAAATACCGCCATCCACTACGGCGGCGTTAAAATCAACATCATCGACACTCCGGGCCACGCCGATTTCGGCGGAGAGGTCGAGCGCGTACTAAAGATGGTAGACGGCGTGCTTTTGCTCGTCGACGCGCAAGAAGGCGTCATGCCGCAGACGAAATTTGTCGTAAAAAAGGCGCTATCTTTGGGGCTTAGGCCGATAGTAGTCGTAAATAAAATCGATAAGCCCGCAGCCGATCCGGACCGCGTGGTAAATGAAATTTTCGATCTTTTCGTAGCGCTTGACGCAAACGACGAGCAGCTTGAGTTTCCCGTCATCTACGCCGCGGCCAAAAACGGCTACGCAAAATACGATCTAAACGACGCAAGCGCCGATATGAAGCCGCTTTTTGAGACGATCATCTCTCACGTCCCTACTCCGAGCGGCAGCGACGATAATCCTTTGCAGCTGCAGGTTTTTACGCTCGATTACGACAACTACGTCGGCAAGATCGGCATCGCTAGGATTTTTAATGGCACGATAAACAAAAACCAAAGCGTTATGTTAGCTAAAGCCGACGGCACGCACATAAACGGCAGAATTTCAAAACTCATCGGCTTTAACGGGCTTGAGCGCACCGACATCGACGCGGCGGGCACCGGCGACATCGTGGCGATTGCGGGCTTTGACGCGCTTGACGTAGGCGATAGTATCGTCGATCCCAATAATCCGATCCCGCTTGATGCGCTGCATATCGAAGAGCCGACTCTTAGCGTAATTTTTAGCGTAAATGACGGACCGCTGGCGGGCACGGAGGGCAAATTCGTAACCTCAAATAAGATCGACGAGCGCTTGGAAGCGGAGATGAAAACCAACATCGCGATGCGCTATGAAAACGCGGGCGAGGGAAAATTTAAAGTAAGCGGTCGCGGCGAGCTGCAGATCACGATTTTAGCCGAGAATATGCGCCGCGAGGGTTTTGAGTTCTGCCTTGGGCGCCCGGAAGTTATCATCAAAGAGATCGACGGCATCAAATGTGAGCCTTTCGAGCATCTAGTCATCGACGCGCCCGATGATTGCACCGGCACCGTTATCGAAAAGCTCGGCCGCAAAAAGGCCGAGATGAAGGTGATGAATCCTACCGGCGACGGGCAGACGCGTATGGAGTTTGAGATCCCGGCGCGCGGTCTCATCGGCTTTCGCTCGCAGTTTTTGACCGATACTCGCGGCGAAGGGGTGATGAACCACAGCTTTTTGGAATTCCGCCCCTTCATCGGCGCGGTCGAGAAGCGACAAAACGGCGCGCTCGTGAGCATGGAAAACGGAGTGGCGCTAGGATACAGCCTGTGGAACCTGCAAGATCGCGGCGTGCTTTTTATCGCTCCGCAGGCGAAGGTCTATCTGGGCATGATCATCGGCGAGCACAGCCGTCCGAACGATCTGGACGTTAATCCGATCAAGGGTAAAAATTTAACCAACGTCCGCGCCAGCGGTAGCGACGATGCGATCAAACTCGTGCCGCCGCGCGCATTAAATTTAGAGCGTGCGCTGGAGTGGATCGAGGAGGACGAGCTTGTGGAGGTTACGCCAGTAAATATCCGCGTGCGTAAGCGTTACCAAAAGCATGCCAATCATTCGTTTCATCATT
>NZ_CALKTL010000171.1 GCF_937997405.1 uncultured Campylobacter sp.
TCGTAGTAATTTGGTCATCTTAACTGGAGGATTAGGCCCAACAGAAGATGACTTGACTAAGCAGACTTTGGCAAAATTCTTAAATCGTAGGTTGGTATTTGACCGAATGGCTACGGAGAAATTGGACCGCTTTTTCGCAAGTCGACCGGATTATGCTCGAACACCAAACAATGAGCGGCAAGCTCAGATAGTGGAAGGCTCGACTCCTCTACAAAATGAAACTGGGCTTGCAGTAGGAGGCGTGATTGAGGTCAGTGGCGTGACTTATGTTGTTCTACCTGGTCCGCCTAGTGAATTAAAACCTATGGTGAACAATAAGCTGGTTCCACTTTTAGCGACTGGTCAAAAATTGTATTCAAGAGTCTTACGTTTCTTTGGTATCGGTGAAAGTCAATTAGTAACCCTTTTAGGAGATTTAATTGATAATCAGACCGATCCGACCATTGCTCCTTATGCTAAGACGGGAGAGGTGACATTGCGATTGTCCACCAAGGCTACTAGTCAAAAGGAAGCAGATATTAAGTTTGCTCATTTAGAAAAGAAAATTTTAAAAGCGCAAATTTAAAGCGAATAAATTCCGCTCCGCTAGCCCAAGTCTAGGCGTAAATTTTAAAATTTACGGCGCACGGATTTGCTCGCCGCCTGTGCGAAATTTTACCGCCGCTATAAAATTTTAAAGTGCGCGGTATTCAAATTTAAAACTCGCGCCGAAATTTAACAAAGCGCGCGTTTACGCCCACTTTGAGCCGAAATTTAGCTAGCGTTAAATTTATGCTCCGATACTCTCGCCCGCGATCATTCCAAAAACCATACAATCAAGGATCGCGTAGGTTCCGAGCCTGTCGCGCCGTGCACGCCGCCGGTTACCTCGCCCGCAGCCCAAAGCCCTGGGATCGGCTCGTGAGTAAGGCTCGAGATTACCTGAGCTTTGGTGTTAATCTCGAGCCCTCCCATCGTGTGGTGCACCTTCGGCATCGTGCGGCTTGCGTAAAACGGCGGCTTGGAAACGTCGATGCCGTCTAGCTTATCTACCACTTTGCCGAATTCGGGGTCTTTGCCCGCTTTGACGTAAGAGTTATAATCCGCGACGGTCTTTAAAAACGGCTCCAGCGGCAGATTGTAAGCCTTCGCAAGCTCCTCTAGCGTGTCAAATTTCTTCACGACGCCCGCTTCCAGCGGCCTTGATGTATAGACCGGGTTACGCGCGGCGACGGCTTGAGAGTCGCAGACGTTTACCGGATAGTTGTCGTTTTTCTCGCTCTCGCCGATAACCTTAAAGCAAGCATCCGCCTTGATCTTACGCCCCGCGTGCTCATCCATAAAGCGCTTGCCGGTCTTTGGATCGACGGTTAGACCGTAGGTGTTGCAGCAGTGGTTGGTGAAATTTACTGCGGCGCCGAAGCCCTTTTCGTCGGGCGAGCAATATGGAAGGAACTGAATCCACGACGTTAAAAGGGTAAATGCGCCGATTCTATTTGCCGCTAGCATCGCTCCCGCCGAGCTTCCAGGGTGGTTGGTGCTGTCTATGCTAGGTACTACGCGCGGATCTTGGATCTGGCGGTACCACAGATCGCGTCCGTATCCGCCCGAGGCTAGCAAAACGCCGTCTTTGGCTTTGTAGCTCTTTTTTTCGCCACCTTTGTTTTCCAGATCGTCGCTAAAGAGCTTCGGATCAAATTTATACTCCTCGCGCGCTTCTACGCCCACGACGCGGCCGCTGTCGTCCACAATAAAATCGTCAAATTTCGTGCGGGTCTTGATCGTGACGTTAGGATCGTTTTGAAGTTTACCCATCATCGGTTGGATGTAGCCCGAGCCTGAGCCGTTGGTTGATTGCAAGCTTCTTGCGACGCTGTGGCCGCTTTCAAAGATCAGCTTATCGCTAAACTCCGCTCCGCAGCTAGTTAAAAGATCCACCGCATCGTTGCTGCGATCAAACATCACGCCCAAAAGATCGGTATGATTGAGCCCGAGTCCATCTTTTACAGCATCGGCGATAAAAAGCTCCTTGCTATCTTTGATACCTTGTGCGACTTGAAATTTATTCATCGGAGCCGCCATATTTCCGCCGTTGATGACGGAATTTCCGCCCGCGCGACCCATTTTTTCAAGCACTAGCACCTTTTTGCCGCGCCCGCTGGCTTTAATCGCCGCGGCAAGCCCCGCAAAACCGGTGCCGATGATGACGATGTCGTATTCCTCGTCAAATTTGACGTCCTTGGCGTTTTGCGCCGCACTTGCGCTACTAGCCCCTAGCGCAAGCGCTCCGGCGCCCACTGTGCTAATCTTTAAAAAACTACGTCTTGATACGTTTTGCATTACAACTCCTTTAATTGAAATGTATTTAAAAATAATAACTCGAATTTAAGGGTAAGTCAAATAAAACGACGCTATGAAAGGATAGTAAAAAGCTATGAAATTTAGGGATTAATATAAAATTTTGAAATTTAGCAAGCGGGGATTTAAATTTTAAAATTTACAATGCCGCTCGTTTGTGAAATATCCGCTGCAAATAAAAATCTCGGCACGAAAATCGCAATGAATGCAAAATTCGCGCCGAGCCTTAAAATCGCTACGCCCTTAGCGAGCGACTTTAAATTTAAGCGTTTGCAGATCGTAATTATTTACTCGCTCGTATTGCATATCCTCGATAGAGATCGCAGGAAGCGCGCACGAGCCCGACATGATCACGTTTATCGGCGTGTAGATGACGCCGGTACTATTATATCCCTCTTGCGGATCGTAGTAAAAATAACCGCTTTTCGGGAAGTGAAGTACTCGGTCGTACAGATACTCCGTATGCTCGATCGCTACGCTATCCACAAAGCCTTCCGGGCGAGCCTGTGCAGCCGAGCCCAGGCGCTCATTTACCGCCTCAAAGCAGCTAGGCATCGCCTCGTCGATTGCGAAATTATATAGATAATGATTCGCTCGCCAACTGATCTTAGAGTAAATTTTCTGCCCTACTTTGAGCTTGTTTAGATCGACGATGTTGCCGCGAGCATCGAGAAACTCGCGATAAATTTCAACCTTCTTATCTCGGTCGCTATCAAACGGTCTATTTATGCTAAGCGGATTGTGTTTGACCGCAGCGCTTTCATATCCAAATCCCAGCACCGTAAAAAACAGCTCGCCATTGCCGCTCATCGGCGTAAATTCTATCGCGCCGTCTTTAACCGCCAGTTTGGTATCTAACGGCGAATTGAAATTTTTCGTCTCGCCGTCGTATTTTAATGCAAAATGGGCTTCTTTTTTCGAATCCTTAAAATACTCATCAAATCCGCGTATTACGCTTGCTCGCTCCTGCGTATTGTTTATATTTTTTAGATCGCGAATGATCGCATCGACCGTGCGAGCCGTGCTATCGTCTTTGATGCCCGCCTTGCCGAATGCGTAGAGCTTAAAGGCGGCGTCTCTTATGTCGCTAGCAAACGTCAAGCCCGCTCCGTCTTCGGCGTAGTCATAATCCATTTGGTTTATTTTTTCACGCATGAAGTTAAACTCGGTCGTCATATTGTGCTTTTTAAGTATCGCAGCCATAGCGATGCGAGCCATCGGCGAGTTGTCATAAAGGCCGTTGTCGTAAATGAAATTTATCTCATCGTCATCCAGCTTGCCGTATTGATCTAGCACGAAATCCGCATATACTCGAAGCGTCGCTTGATCTTCGTAGTCTGATTTTAAGGCGCTAAATATCAGCGATCTTTGCTTATTGCTAAGGAATTTATAGCGCGCGTCAAGCTCTAGTAAAACGTCGCTTGCGTAAATCGAAGCGTAGTAATTAGTAACGCCGTGAGCACTCCAGTAGCCGAAACTGCCGCTAGGTTTGAGGCGAGATAGAATTCTACTTGCATACTCGTTTACGCGGTTGGTTAAGGTTTTATTGGAGTCTTTGCGTGCGACATAATCAACCGCTACCATCTTTGAAGTAAGCTGCTCGGTGCAACCGTAAGGATAGAGATATAGCTCGTCCGCTAGGCTAAAAGCATTAGGCGTAGCGCTGATGTGAGTATAAATTTCTTTATAACTCGGATCGATTTTGAGCGTTACCGGCTTATCGCCGTAGCTTACGTGAAATAGCTTCGAGCGTGGGAACTGGCTGATTACGTCAAATTCCACATCGTTGCTAAATTTTTGCCCGTTTCGTCGAGCGCGGCGCATTTGGTGCCCGTGCGAATGCCGGGGTCAACGCCGAGTACGCGGCTGCCTTTTATCGGCTGC
>NZ_CALKTL010000172.1 GCF_937997405.1 uncultured Campylobacter sp.
CTGTGTCGCCGCTAGCGAGTTTTATGCGGTGTGCGGTCGCAATAGGAGCTGTAAAATTTACTCGCTTCGGTGCCGTAAAATTTTAAAATTTAGCCTGCGTAGAATTTTGCGAAATTTTAAAATTTCAGTGAGCGGATTTTTAAATTTAGCCTAAAATACGTGGCGCAAAAGCACGAATGCAAACGCTGAAAGCAGCGCCGAGACGGGCAGGGTGATGATCCACGCTAGCCCGATCGGCTTCATCAGCGACCAGTTCGTGCTGTGATTTACCAAGCCGATGCCTAAAATCGCGCCGATTAGCACGTGGGTCGAGGAGATCGGCAGCCCCAGCACCGATGCCGCCATGACGACGACGGCGCTTGCGAGCTCGGCGCTAAAGCCCGAAGCGGGGTGAATTTTGGTAAGATTGGTGCCTACGGTGGCGATTACCTCTTTGCCGATGAACCAAAGCCCCGCTATAAGGGCTACTGCGAACATTATCATAATCTGCTGCGGCACGGGAGTGGAGGGATTGATACTATTCGTAGCCATCGTATCGATGATGGCGGCAAACGGACCCACGGCGTTTGCGATGTCGTTGCTGCCGTGAGAAAAGGCAAAGCCGCTAGCAGTGAGTACCTGTAGCCAGCTAAACATCAAAAACGCAGATTTGTTTAAATTTGAGCGGCGCAGGGTTTTAGCGAAAATAAACATCAAAAGCCAGGTAATTAGCGTAGACATACCGATGATGAGGTAGTTGTAAAAATTCGTAAGCCCGAAATTTAGATTATGCAGCCCCTTAAATATCAGCATCGCAGAGATTACGAAAGCGCCGATACCCGCTACGGCGGGGATACCGTACTCTAGGGCTTTGTGAGATTTGAGCTTCTCTTTTTTCGCGTCAAGCTCGATCACCTTTTTATAATACTCGCTATCCAGCTCGCTTGGATCAAAATCGGGATCGCGCATCGCGTAGATATCGTGATTTAGCGCTTCTGCATAGGCGATCTTTTGGATGTCGTCCAGGGTCTCGAAGGTCTTTTTATGCAATTTGCGGAGAGATTTTTTTTCGCGCTTTATGCGGTCGATCTTTATTTGAGCGTAGCGGTTGTAATCCAAAATATAATGCTTGATTAGCCAGAAAATTCCAAAAGAGATCACTCCGCCCAAAATTGGCGAGAGCACCCAAGAGATCGCTATTTTGCCGATCTTATCCCACTGCACTAGCCACAATGCGGAAGTCTCTGCGGTATTAAGCAGGGCGCCTAGCGTAAGCCCCGAGCCCACGATACCGCCGATGATCGCATGAGTAGTAGATACTGGCAAGCCCTTTCTGCTAGCAAAAAGCAGCCATGCCCCCGCCGCAAAAAGCGCGCTCATCATTACGTAGATAAAGTCTCTCGGATGCACGTCCATTTTGCTAAGATCGATTATGCCGCTGCGGATCGTCGAGGTTACTTCGCCGCCTGCGATTACTGCGCCGCTTGCTTCAAATACCGCCGCGATGCAAAGGGCTTGCGCTATGCTAAGAGTGCCGCTTCCGACGCTGGTGCCGAAGGAATTTGCCACGTCATTTCCGCCGATATTAAAGGCCATAAAAATGCCTAAAAATACCGAAACTAAAAATAGCATTTTATCGCCGCTTCCTATAAAACCGAATCCCCAGATAAGAAAATAGATTGTTACGCCGCAGAATATGCCGTAGAAAATGAGACTTATCTTGCTAGATTTCATAGCTCTCCCTTAAAATCCGCGAAATTTTACCACACGCGCCTTAATCCCCACTAAATCGCACAGGCGAGGTATATAAATTTTAATTTTAAAAGCGAATTTAGTGGCGCGCGCTAAGCTTTATTAAATCAAT
>NZ_CALKTL010000173.1 GCF_937997405.1 uncultured Campylobacter sp.
GCTGCGCGGCGCTCTTTGTAGGCTTACCGGATTTAAATTGCTCGCTATCCGCAGAGTTTGCGGCAAACGAGTTTGCAAAATCGCCCTCCATAGCGCGCAAAAATCCATCCGCAAACCCGCTAGCAACGCTATCAGCTTGCTCGCTTTGCTTCGGTAAATCTGAGGCATCTAATATGTGCGGTAAGTTTAGCTCCGAAAAATTCGGTGTAGGAGTAGAATTTGTAGAGGCTAAAAAATATGCTGCTGAATTAGGACATAGATGTGGAGCCTATTTTAATAAAAAATTGTCTATAGATTTTGATGATAAAATCTAAAAATCTACTATATTTAGTAAGTCCCAAAATTTACGCCAATTGAATTCCATGCTTCATTATGAGCAGACATAGACGCATTCTGTGCAAGTCCACCAGTAAATTCCATGCTTTGAAACGGAACGGCGTTATAAAGATTTTCGCGAGGTATATCGCCCGCGCCCGCCAACGCAATCGGCGTATCTGAAGCGACCTCGTATTGAGACGAAATTTGCGTTTTTTGAAAATTCGTAGCCGCTTTATTTTTATCATGCGCAGATCTTTTATCCTCTTTTTCATCGGAAGCAAACGCAGCCGCGGCGAAATTATCATATCCGCCAAACTCCTCCACAGGCATGCCGGCACTATCGAAAAGCCTAGAAAAATCCATATCAAATCCACTATTAACAGGCGCGCCGGCTGCATCTTGCACTACTTGCGAGGCAGAATTTTTTTCATCTGTTTTATAAGCAGATGAGCCGTCTGATTCATGCTGTTTAAGCGTAACGTCCACAGAGTCTTTCGCTTCCTCTATATTAGGCGCAGCGTCTGCCTTTTTTTCAACAGTAGTTTCATTAGAGCTGCCAGCTCTTTGCGGCTCGTCTTGCTGCGCAAGCGGTAAAGTTTCGCTTGCCCGTGTGGCGGGAATTTCATCTTCTGTCTGCGATTTATCCGTTTTGGAATTCTTAGGATTTTCATCATCTAGCGCTGCTAGAGCTATAGGAGCGTCATCCTTTGCGAGTGAAATTTCATCTTGAGGTGCGTGATTATTTTCAGCGGGCTCGCTTGCGCCGATACTATTTAGCGGAACATCCTCAGGAATATCACTAGCAGCTAAGTTTAGAGGCACATCATCTGCGATATTATCCGCAATCTTTTCTGCGACGGCGTTAAGCGGCGTACCATCGGCGATGGTGTCCGCAAGAGCCGCTTCATCTGCAAGCTGCGAGAGCGGAATATCATCTGCGATCTCGTCCGTGCGCGGTATATCACCTAGTAACTGCGAAAGCGGCACATCATCTGCAATCTCGGGCGCTATATCGTTTGCCAGTTGTGAAAGCGGTATATCTTTGCCAGAGTCATAAAAGCTATCCACAAGCTCTTCAAAATTACTGCCCGAAGCGGAATTTGCCTGGTCAATCGCATCGATCTCTTTCATCACAGAGCTTGCATCGGCAAATTCTTTCGCCATTTTTTCTTTCGCCTGCACGCTCATATTTTGAACCGAAAATTCGCTAATAAACGTAATGAGCTCAAGCGGCGAAAAAGGCTTGGTAAGGGTGTATCGCGCTCCTGGCACTGAGACGTTTTTAGGCGTCAGAAACAGCGTCTTATTAAGATCAAATTTTGAAATATCATCGCTATCTTCATAATTTTTTATCGTCAAATCATATTCACTCTCGTCTGCACTATATGCTACCAGGTCCGCACCGATGCGCTCGCAGCAAATATTTACGACACTTGCAACCTGCTCATTGTGATTGTCAAGTAGAATTTTCATTTATGACCTTTTAGAAAGAATTTGGGCTATTGTAAGATATTTTTGGTTATTAATTGCTTATATTTGCGCTAAATTTCGGTTATTTAGGCGATAAACTTTGCAGCATTTTTGCGCTAAATTCTCATCGTGGGTCACGAGCACGAGCGCGCCACGACTGGATTTTACGTAATCAAAGATCACGCTCATGACCTCGTTTGCGGTATCCTTGTCTAAATTTCCAGTAGGCTCGTCGGCAAAGATTATGCGCGGCTTTTTGCAAAGTATGCGAGCGATGCTCACGCGCTGCTGCTGTCCGCCGCTAAGCTCGCCCACGCCTTGCTTTAAAGTATGTTCGATCTGAAGCTTTTTTAAAATTTCATCATCTATCGCATTATTCGTAAGTTTGGCGGCAAGTTCAATATTTTCGCCAGAGGAGAAGCCCTTAAAAAGGTAGTGGGATTGAAATATTATGCCAAAGTCGTTGCGGCGGATTTTAAGTCTCTCATCGGAGCTTAGCTCGTAAATACTGCGCCCGCCGTAGATCACTTCGCCCGAGTTCGGCTTTAAAAGCGTGCATAAAATATGAAGCAGAGTCGATTTGCCGCAGCCGCTAACGCCTAAAATAGCGATGCTCTCGCTCTCTTGAACGCTTAAGCTTACATTTTCAAAGAGCGTATAATCATACGCGTGAGTAAGATTTACGCCCTTTAAAAGTTCCATATTTAGCCGATTTGAGCCGCTACTTCGGCTGCGAAGTCTTCGCTCTTTTTCTCTAGACCCTCGCCCACTTCGAAGCGGACGTATTTTACGATCTCGATCTTGCCGCCTAGTTTTTTAGCTTCTTCGTCGATCACCTGCTCGACGGTTTTCTTATCGTCCATTACATAAAATTGCCCTAGCAGCGTGAGGCGCTGATCGATCTGGGTATTATCGGCGATGAAGCGATCGATCTGACCCGGCAAAATTTTATCCCAAATTTTTTCAGGCTTATTTTGCTTGCGAAGCTCATCTTTTAAAACTTCTATCTCTTTGGCTAAAATTTCGTCCGTTAGATGCGCGCGCGAGCCAAACTGCGGGATCTTATGAAGGGGCTTACCTAAGCGCACAAACTCCTCATTTTCCTTCTCAAACTCGCCTTTAAGAGCTAAGAATTCTTTTTCGATAAAATCGGGATCAAGCTCTTTATAGCTGATAACCTGAGGTTTCATCGCGGCTGCGTGCATGCAGAGATTTTTTATAAGCTCCTTCGCACCCTCCGCAGTTCGCTCGCTGTCACAAGCTGCTGCGATGATTACACCTACGCGGCCGTTTGAGTGTAGGTAGCCGTTTACTACTCCGTTTGCGCCCGCCTTAATCGTCTCAAATCTTCTAACGACCAAATTTTCGCCGATCGTAGCGATCTGGCTCTTTAGATGCTCATCAAATTTAACGCCGTTAATGACGCTGGAATTTAGCTCATCAATGCTGCTAATGCCCTTGCTTTGGATATGCAAGGTAGTATTTTTAACTAAATTTATAAAATTTTGATTTTTAGCTACGAAGTCGGTTTCGGAATTTATCTCGCTTATGGTGGCGATCTTGTGATCCGCGCCCACTTCGACGCTTACTAAGCCCTCGCTAGCTAAGCGATCGGCTTTTTTAGCAGCCTTTCCAAGGCCCTTTTCGCGAAGCAAATCGACGGCCTTATCCATATCGCCGTCTGTTTCAACTAAAGCCTTTTTGCAGTCCATCATCCCCGCTCCGGTGCTTTCGCGGAGCTCTTTTACCATTTGCGCGCTGATTTCCATTACTCTTCGTCCTCGCTTACGTCAAAATCCTCTTCGCTCATCGCCTCGGCTACGACCTCCTCTTTCTCCTCGTCGCTGACGGCTTCGCTATGCTCGACATCCTCGCTTGCGTCTTGATCGCGAAGCGCCTTGCCCTCGTTGATCGCTTCTGCCATCTCTTGGCAAAAAAGCTGAACCGAGCGGATCGCATCGTCGTTACCGGGGATCGGGAAATCGACTACGTCCGGATCGCAGTTCGTATCCAAAGGCGCGATAACCGGCATTTTTAGGCGGTTAGCTTCCGCTACGGCGATCTTTTCTTTTACGACGTCGATGACAAAGATCATATCAGGAAGGCCCTTCATATTGCGAATGCCGCCTAGATAAAGCTCGAGCTTCTCTTTTTTGCGGCGAAGCATTAGCGCCTCTTTTTTGGTTAGTAAATTTATAGAGCCGTCCTCTTCCATAGTCTCGATTACTTCGAGCTTGCGGATCGATTGCTTGATAGTGGAAAAATTCGTCAGCATGCCGCCTAGCCATCTGTGGCTCACATAAGGCATGCCGCACTTCTCGGCGTACTCTTTTAGCGTTGCGCCGGCTTGTTTTTTGGTGCCTACGAAAAGTATAGTTTTACCCTCAGCAGCCGCGTCACGCACGATATTATAAGTGTAGCGGAAGTAGCGGATAGTTTTTTGTAGATCTATGATGTAGATACCTTTTCTCTCGCCGAAAATGAATTTTTTCATCTTCGGATTCCATCTGCGTGTTTGGTGTCCGAAATGAACGCCGCACTCTAGCAAATCTCTCATTGTTACCATGAGTTTTCTCCTTGTGGGTTGCCCCGAAATTTAGTTTATTCCTCCGCATCCGCCCGTAAATTTACTCTAAATTTACAACTAAATCAAGGATTGATGCGTGTGAAATGAAATGAGGATTATATTTAAAATTTTATTAAAATAAGCTTGAAGACTATGTAGAAATATACTAAAATATTTCAATAAATTTTTATTCAAAGCAAACCAACTTGACATATACTAATAAAATTTAACAATTACCGACAAACTTTATAATCAAATCTACTTAACTTCTCGGGCAATGTCTTCTACGCTCATATTTCCTCTAAATATAGAACCTACCGCCTCTGTAAAATTATTAGGGATACCATTTTCCCTATTAAAAGAGGCTTGTTTTTCGGCAATTTGATTTTCAAGATTCGCTATCGCATTTTCTAGCTTTATTTTTATAGAATACAGCTCATTTAATTTTATACTTCTTTGTTCCTCGAAATTCTTATATCGTTCTACAACTTTTTGATTTTCTACTTCGGCTAAATCAGCAAGTCCTCTAGTATATAGATCCATATCAGGCATGAAGGGATTTGTTCTATTCTCTAAAGATTGTATATCTCTTTTTATATTAATCAATTTATTGATCTCTAGCTCCTTTTGTCTTTGTAGTTTATTAATTTCTGGCATATATTTCGTCTCGGTAGTCTCTCTTCTGTGCTTATTATAAGTCCTATAAATATCTGATAAATCTTTATCTTCATCTTCTTTTAAACATTCGAAATAATATGCTATTATCATGAATGGAACACCACACAAAAATGCTAATTTTAAAAACCAATCTATATCTACAAATACCCAAATTATAAAAAAATATATTGCTGCGATGGTTGTTATTATCTTCTTCTTTGTATCTCTTTTATATTGATTTTTTCTATACTTTTTTAAATTTCCTCTCACTTCGCTAATGCTAGCCATATTATCGTTCCTCCCTTACTCTAATCGCCTCTTTGATGATTGCAATCGCATAATAAGGCTGTAGAATATTCGGTATAATTTTTAACTTTACTGCTAGCCATGAATTTTTATAAGTTCCTATATGATGAAAATTTATATCTTTTAAAAATACAATAACTTCCCTATTGCTGCCAAATCTGTTATATAAAAAATTTAGTTCATTACTGATTTGGTCCTCTAAATCTTTTAATATAAACAGAAGGCTAAAGCTATCTATAAAATTACGTTCTATAGTCTTAAAATTTTTTAATTCACTTCCCCATCTCTCAATATATTTTAACAAGAAGCTATTAGATTCAACAAG
>NZ_CALKTL010000174.1 GCF_937997405.1 uncultured Campylobacter sp.
GCTTGATTACGCGGGCTCGCTGGTTTACGACGTGAAAAATGTCTATAAAGACGCGCAAGGAAAGCTCTGAAATTTAGCTTGGGGTTTAAATTTAGACTTCTAAATAGGCGGTTTAGCGGGGATAAGGATGAACGAGGCAAGGCTCGAAGAGCTAAAGAAAATTCTAAACGAACGACGTCAAAATTTAGAGCGAGGCTCACAGGAAAATTCTGACGCTCAAAATTCCAATGCCTTAATTTTAATAAAGGAGATATAGATGAGTAGAGGAAGTGTTGATAAAAGGTGTACTTATTACAGGTGGTTTTAAATCGCTACAAGAATATTCTGATTTGCCAAAAGCTACTAAAGGAATACAATGAAAAACCCGCTTTACTACGTAGATTATTGGTATGATTTGATTAAATTTGGCTTTGATCGGAAGCATACTTTTATAACGCTAATCGTTGTTTGCGTTTCATTTATCGCACCGATATTTCTCTTGTACTCCTACTCTATCGTACCAAGTACTCAAAGCATAAGAGATCCATTCGTATTTTACGGTACTATAAAAGAACTTAAAAGGCACAAAGGACATTATCGTACGAAAGCCAATTGTGTAGTGTCAATCCAAAATAATAATAAAATCATCACTAGACGCTTTGTAGATGTAAAAATTTCAGAAGGAACATATATTTGTGATATATTTTTTAAAGAATATGTATTTAATCGATGTATAATCATAAATATGTCTGATTTTGTATTGAATAAGCTGAGCCGCTGCGATGATGGTTTGGTTTTATTTAAAGATACGACAAACATGAGCTATCTCTACAAAGGAAGAAAAACTAGCGTTATAGTTGGTATAATTTTAGTTTTAATAGCTTTTATATTTACTTTCAAGCTTCATATAGAATATAAAAAATCCAAACTAAAAGATTAAATTTTAATCTCTAAATTTACAACGCTTGCGCGAGTATAAATTTTGCAAAATCCTCGCGGGAGTTCGGGCATTTGCACACTTCGTAGTATTCATAACCCAGCTCGCTTGCACTAGCTCGATAAAAAATATCCAGCTCAAAATCGGTCTCGGAATTATCTACGCAAAACGCGATCGGAAATATGAGCGCTTTTTTGCTCTGCAGATCCCGCAAAACGTCCGCGATATTGGGCTCTAGCCACTTCACGGGGCCCAGGCGCGATTGATACGCCAAAATAATCTCTTTAAATTTAATCCCGCGCGCAGCCAGCAGATCTTTTAAAATTTCCACGTGCGCCTCTACTTGCGCCTCGTAGGGATCGCCCGCGGCGATCATTTTTACCGGCAGCGAATGCGCAGAAAATATGAGCGAAATTTGCGAAATTTCATCCGCGCTAAATTTTGCGATGCATCCCGCAATTAAATTTAGTAAAATTTCGTTGTAAGCGGCGCTGTCGTAGAAAATGTCGATGATTCTATAATTTTTTATACCGAGCCGTTTAAGCGCCGCTTCGGCAGAGCACAGGCTCGATTGCACCGTAGTTTTCGAGAAGTGCGGATACAAAGGCATCAAAATTATCTCGTCAAAATCCGCGTATTTTTTAAACACATCCTCCGCAAATGGCGGCGTGTAATTCATCGCATAATCGCAAATTAGCTCATCTATCGGTTTTTCATCCTGCGGCGCCTCATTTTGTAGCGGCTCACCCTGCGGCGGGACATCTTGCGGCGGTTTGCTCTGCAATGAAATGTCTTGCGGCGACTCATTCGCAGCACCCGCATCCGCCGCATTTTCAAATTTTAACCCCGCGCCTAATTTTGCTCGCGCTAGTTCATTTACCCGCTCGCAAAGCGCTTCGGTGATGGAGCATATCGGCGAGCGTCCGCCCAGTTTTTCGTAGTTACTGCGCGCCGATGAAGTTCTGCTTCTTACGATGAGCGCGGCCAAAACGCTGCGCCAAAAACCACTTTTAATGTCCAAAATAAAGGGGTCGTTAAACATATTTTTTAAAAAAACTTCAACCTCACTCAGATTGTTCGGACCGCCCATGTTGAGTAAAATTAGGGCTTTTTTCATGAGATGATTTCTCTGATTTTTATCGCGTCCTCTACGCTTGCAAGACCTGCATTAGTACTGCTGTCGCACATCGCGCAAAACGCTTCGTGTTCGCGGCGTAGCGAAAAATCGTCGCGATCGACGCGCAGATTTACGCGCCCGTCAGGCGTAATTTTAAAAAGAGTTATTGAGATTAGATCGCCGAAATATACGCCGCTGTCGGTGCAAATTTCGATACCGTGGCGTCTAATCGGATAGAGATTGGACTGCATTAGCGTGCAATAGCAGCCGCTTTTTGTGTGAAGCGTCGCGCATGCGGCTAGAGTGCGCTCTTTAGAGATATTTTTGCTAAGTTCTATGCAGGCGATCTCGCTGTGAGAAAGCAGCCGCACAAGATCGATATCTCTAAAAAGGGCATTGGCTACGATATCTGCTCTATCATCGTTTGCAAAGCCGCTTACAAAGCTCATCGAAAAAATTTTATCCCCCTTGGCAAGCTCGCGTAGCAAGGATACGATTACTGGATTGTAGCGGTCGGAGTAGCCTACGGCTAGGCGCGTACCGTTAGTAGTGACCGCGTAGTTTATCTCTCTAGCTTCGGCTAGGCTTTGTGCGAGCGGAGATTCTACAAAGATATTTTTGGTAAACGGTAGGCATTTTAAAATCAGCTCTTTATGCGATGGCGGGGGGGCTGTGATGACTACGGCGTCGGGCTTGGCGACGTTAAAAAGATCGGTTAGATTATCAAAGACCGGATAGCGCGGGCCGAAATTTTCACTGCTGCCCTTATGATAAAGCGCTACAAGCTCGAAATAATCGCTCCTTCTTAGCTCGCTGAAGTGCTTTTGACCAAGCTCGCCCATGCCTATGATCGCTATCTTTTTTTTCATCGCCATGCCCTAAATTTAATCTTTCGCGCCATTATAACTAAGAATGGTTAAAATTTATAATTTTTAAAATCTAATTTAGCTAAAATGCGCCTTTAAAATTTAACTTGAAATAGGACAAATCATGGATATTAGAAGCGAATATTTAAATTTCTTTGCAAGCAAAGGGCATCAGATCATCCCCAGCGCGCCGCTGGTGCCAGATGATGATAGTTTGCTGTTTACAAACGCGGGCATGGTGCCGTTTAAAAGCATATTTACAGGAGCCGTTCCGCGTCCGACGCCGCCTATCCGCACGAGCTGTCAGACCTGCATCCGCGCCGGAGGCAAACACAATGACTTAGACAACGTCGGTTATACCGCGCGCCATCATACGTTTTTTGAGATGCTTGGAAATTTCAGCTTTGGCGAGTATTTTAAAGAGCAGGCAATCGCCTATGCGTGGGAGTTTATCACCGAAATTTTAAAGCTTCCTAAAGACAAACTCTACGTTACCGTGCACGAAAAGGACGACGAAGCGTTCGGGTTCTGGGCGCGCCACATAGCGCAGGAGCGCATCTACCGCTTCGGCGATCACGATAACTTTTGGGCGATGGGCGATACCGGACCGTGCGGGCCGTGCAGCGAAATTTTTTATGATCAGGGCGAGGAGCATTTCCACTCGCCCGAGGATTATATGGGTGGCGACGGCGACCGCTTTTTAGAGATTTGGAATTTAGTTTTCATGCAGTACGAGCGCAGCAAAGACGGCAAGCTTAGCCCGCTTCCAAAGCCTAGCATCGACACTGGCATGGGGCTTGAGCGCGTCACGGCGATTAAGGAGGGCAAGTTTAGCAACTATGACAGCTCGCTTTTCATGCCGCTAATTGATGAGGTTGTAAAACTTTGCGGCAAACCTTACGTTTATGAAGGCGGCGCGAGCTACCGCGTCATCGCCGATCATATCCGCTCGGTTACGTTTTTGCTAGCGCAGGGAACAAATTTTAACCGCGAGGGCAGGGGATACGTTTTGCGTAGAATTCTGCGCCGCGCCGTGCGCCACGGCTATCTGCTCGGCATCAAAGAGCCATTTATGTATCGCCTCGTGGATAAAGTATGCGAGCTGATGGGCGGGCATTATGCATATTTGAATGAGAAAAAGCAAGCCGTAAAGGAGCAGATCAAACTCGAAGAGGAGCGGTTTTTTGCCACTTTGGCAAACGGCATCGAGCTTTTTAACGAGGAGCTTGCGCGCACTAAAGAAATTTTTAGCGGCGAGGTCGCGTTTAAACTATACGATACCTACGGCTTCCCGCTCGATCTGACCGCTGATATGCTGCGCGAGAAAAATTTGCGCGTGGATGAGGCTAAATTTGACGCGCTTATGAGCGAGCAAAGGCAGATAGCTAAAGCCGCATGGAAGGGCAGTGGCGATAAAAACGTCCGTGGCGATTTTAAGGCACTGCTAGAGAAATTTGGTGAGAATAAATTTAGCGGTTACGAAGAGCTTAGCCGCACGAGCAAGGTTTTAGCGCTACTTAACGAGGATTTTGCGGAAGTGGATGAGCTCAAAGCTGGCGATATCGGCTGGGTGATGTTTGATATCACTCCGTTTTATGCACAAAGTGGCGGTCAGACGGGCGATAGCGGCGAAGTGGAGTCCATAGCCGATGTGTTTGATACGCAGAAATTTTATGGGTTAAATTTATCCCACTTGCGCCTTAATCGTAACCTGAAAATCGGCGATATAGTCGGGCTTAAGGTTTCTGAGGAGCGTGAACAGATTGCACGTCATCACAGCGCGACGCACCTTTTGCACGCGGCGCTTCGTGCGGTGCTAGGGGCTCATATCGCTCAAGCAGGAAGCTTGGTTGAAGCGGACCGCTTAAGATTTGACTTCTCGCATCCTAAGGCACTTAGCGACGAGGAGCTAGCTAAAATCGAGGAATTTGTAAATAACGCCGTTTGCAAGGGCTGTGCGGCAAAAACTGAGATTATGGATATAGATGACGCTAAAAACAGCGGTGCAATCGCGCTTTTTGGCGAAAAATACGGCTCAAAAGTGCGCGTTGTGAGCTTTGGAGAGATTAGTAAGGAGCTTTGCGGCGGAATTCACGTGCGTAATTTAAGCGAGATAGGACCGTTTTTTATCGTCAAAGAAAGCGGCGTAAGTGCGGGTGTTAGGCGTATCGAGGCAGTTTGTTCGCGCGCGGCTTTAAATTTGGCGCTTCAAAATCGCGCTAAGCTTGCTGAAATTTCTGCGGAGCTAAAGGGGATTGAGCCTCTCCGCGCGATTGAGAAATTAAAAGATGAGATTAGATCGCTAAAAGATCAGATCAAGCATGCAAGCAGTTCTCATGCACTGGCTTTTCTAAATGTCGGTGATACTAAACTTTGCGTAGCCTCAGTCGAAAGCGGTGATATAAAAACTATGATAGATGAGTTTAAAAATAGCCACGAAAAGGCGGCGATAATGCTGATGCAAGTGGGCGCGGACGGTAAAATTTCAATCGCGGCAGGCGTTAAAAACGCGCCGATCAAAGCTGGCGAGTGGGTTAAGCTTGCGGCACAAATTTTAGGCGGTGGCGGCGGCGGACGCGACGATTTTGCGACCGCGGGCGGTAGGGACGTGCTAAAAATCGAAGAAGCGATCAAAGAGGCGATCTCTTACGCAAAAGGTAAAATTTGAACGAAATCGATACTGGCTTCATCAAAGCCTCGCAAATTTTGCCGCTGATTCACATTTTAAGCGTGATTTTTTTGGTCTGCGCGCAGATCTGCGTATTTTTGATCGCGCGGATTTTTATGAATTTAAGCAGTAAAAGTCAAGCGGATGCGAAGGATGTAAAATTTGCAGAAATTTTACGATATATGAAACGCTATGAACAGTTCTTTGCACTATTTTTGGTGATCGTTTGCGTAAGTGGATTTTTTCTTGCGGACGGCGGAAGTTTTAAATTTTCAGATCCTATGGTAAAAGGTGCGATTGCCACGCTATGGGCTGGCGCCGGCTTTATACTACTAAATTTTATCTACATGCATTATAAAATTTCATCTTTGAAGCGAGCTTTGGATGCAGGAGATGAGCTTGAGGCGAATGAGCATTTAATCATCGTCGTTAAATATTTCATCCCACTAAATATCGTAGTTACGCTGATTTGCGTTTATTTGGGCGTGACGGTGGGCGAGTTTTGATGATCTATTTAGCTTCCAGCTCGCCTACTAGGGCGCAAATTCTAAAAGATAACGGCGTAGAATTTACGCAAATTCCTTTTAATTTCGACGAAAGCGGCATTAGTAAGGACGATGCACGCACCTATGCTTACCGCGTTGCCGTAGCCAAGAAAGTGCAGTTTTTTAAAATTTATAAAAATTATGATAGAGTGCTGTTTGCCGATAGCTCCGTACTTGCCGGCGGCGAAATTTTAGGCAAGGCGCGGGATGAAGCGGACGCGTTAAGGATGCTGCGGGCTCAAAGCGGTGCTAGCTGCGCTGTTTATACTGCGATGATTTTTTGCAGTAAGGCGCTAGAACTTTCGGCACTTAGCGTCGCAAGCTTTGAATTTGCGGAATTTAATGAAGCGGATTTAAAAGGCTATATCGCTAGCGGTGATTGGCGCGGCAAGGCGGGTGCGATGAGTATCGAAGGCTTTAACGAAAAATATATCAAAAGCTCGCGTGGGTCAAAATTCACGGCGATGGGGCTTGATCTGGAAAATTTAAAGAGGTTTGTATGGTAAGAGTTTTATTTAGTTTTATTACGGTTTGTGCGTTTGCCGCAGGCGGAATTTTTTTGTATTTTTACTCGCAAATCCGCTTGGAATCGGACTCGATCATCGATTATCATCCCGAGCTTACGACTAAAATTTATGACCGCAACGGCAATTTGATAGCCAATGTTTTTAATGAACAAAATAGAATTTACGTAAAATTTGACGAGATTCCAGGCCGCGTGATCGAGGCGCTCGTAGCTATCGAGGATACGGCGTTTTTCGAACACGGCGGTGTGAATGTCGAGGCGATTTTTAGGGCGATTATTAAAGACGTCAAAGCGATGAAATTCGTCGAAGGGGCTTCTACGATTACGCAGCAGATCACGCGAAATTTAGTTCTTTCGAGCGAAAAGAAGCTTGATCGCAAGATCAAAGAAGCAATCCTATCGCTTAAAATAGAAAATGCTCTAAGTAAGGAACAAATTCTAGAGCGTTACTTCAACGAGGTGTATTTCGGGCACGGATATTACGGCATCCGCACGGCGGCTTTGGGATATTTCAAAAAGGATTTGCAAGATTTAAGCCTTAAAGAGATCGCGATTTTAGTGGGCTTGCCGAAAGCTCCTAGCAGCTTTGATCCTACTAAGCACCTGGATTTATCGCTTTCGCGCGCCAATAACGTGATTTATAGGATGCATGAGCTCGGCTGGATAAATAAGACCGAATATGAGCTTGCGATGAACGAACAGCCTACGATTTATAATGAAACGCTCACGCAAAACGCAGCGCCGTATGCCGTAGATGAGATCATAAAAGAAGCCGAAAAAATTCTACCGGACGTCCGCACGGGCGGATACCGCATAGATACGAGCCTTGATCTAAAGGCGCAGGCGATGGCGCAAGAGGCATTAGTTTTCGGCTACAATGAAATTTTAAAGCGCAACAAAGACGCTAATGCAAGCAACGTAAACGGCGCTATGGTCGTCACGCATCCGCAAAACGGCGAAATTTTAGCCTTAGTAGGCGGCGTGGATTACGCGAAATCAAATTTCAATCGCGCTAGCCAATCCCAGCGCCAAACCGGCTCCAGCTTTAAGCCTTTTGTCTATCAAATCGCCCTTGATATGGGCTACTCGACGATGACCGAAGTTCCCGATATAGCTAGAGAATTCGACGATGGCAGCGATAAAACGTGGAAGCCGAAAAATTACGACAAGACTTACAGCGGCTATATCACGATCAAAGAAGCTTTAACACGCTCGCGTAACCTTGCCTCGATCAATTTGATGCAATCTATCGGCGTTGATCGCGCGGTAAAAAAGCTGGGCGAGTTCGGCTTTAAAAACGTCCCGCCCGCCCTGTCAGTGGCTATCGGCAGCTACGGAATTTCGCCGCTTGAATACTCCACGATGTATTCGATGTTCCCCGGGCTCGGTATCACGGCAAAATCAAAATTTATAGTTTCGATTACCGATAAGGATGGCAAAACTCGCTTTATAGAGCCTGAGCGCCGTCGCGTGCTGCGCCCTGAACAGGCGTATCTGATGACTACGCTGCTAAAAAATATCGTGCAGCGCGGCACCGGTACTCGCGCGCGCGTGCAAGGCATCGACATAGCGGGCAAAACAGGCACCTCAAACGATAGCATAGATGCATGGTTTTGCGGCTTTACGCCGGATTTGCAGATCATAATTTGGTATGGCAACGACGATTATAAACCGATGCGAAAGGTCGAGGGCGGCGGTCGTACCGCAGCACCGGTGTTTGCAAAATTTTTAGATACCTATTTAAAAGAATATCCGCAAACCAAGCGCAACTTCACCGTCCCGGACGGCGTTTTTAGCCGCCAATACAACGGCAAAGACGAGTATTACACTAAAATTTCGCCACTTCCTAAACCTCGCGAAAGTAGCAGCGACGGATCATTTTAAATTTAGAGCAAATCCAAATTTTATCCGCAGATTAAAAGCGATAAAATATATGGTCAATTTTAAGGGTCAAGATTGCAGGATTTAGAATTTGAAAGTAAAAAGATAAGAATAGAAAATACTCGTGTAAAATTCGGCAAATTTTTTACGAAATTATGTTTTATATATTTTTTATATTCTCTTAGCGCCTTTATAATTCCTAAAAATATTTTAGATATTTCTCCTGCGTGCTTGAATTTCGTAAATTTTATGAAAAGCTATTTTCCAAATATCGAAATTATCGGTAGTATTAGCCCATACACCCAACTTTCTGAATTTTACGTTAGTATTATGTGGATATACGGGATTATTATTTTTGCGGTTTCTAGCTTATATTCATTGGTTTATTATATTTACTTTTGCAGATATGATGATGATTTTATATTGCTTTCAAAAAAGAAGTGTGAAAACGATTGCCCGTTTTTGTTGCTTCCGTTTATGTTTGGTCTTGGTATTTTTATGTTTGAGGTTTATTATACCGGATATTTTGCAAGTAGCGGTATCAGCATAAGAACAAGCCATTTTATGCCGGAATTTCAAAGTAGATTTTCAATTTTTGGATATATCATTTTCTTTCAATCCGGTTTTTCTCTTTCGGGTTCCGTAATATTAATGTCTACATTCGAATTTGTTTACAAAATATATTTCTATTTAAGAGGAGTGAAAGATGCAGAGCAAAGTCAATGAAAAGAGTGGTGTATTGAATTAAAAATTTGGAGTATTATCGTATGGAATTTCAAAGTTATAAATCGGAAATGCCGCTTTTTATGATCAAAGATTATTGGACTAAAATCAGCACAGAATGTTATTTAATATTAGCTGTATTTTTAGTTATATTTCTATTTTTCTGCAGAGGAAGTGCTTGGGCATATCAATTTTTAGGAGCTGTTACTTTTTTAGTGGGAATTTTATTTATTAATAAACATAAATTTTTAAATTTCTATTCCGATAGAATAGAATATAATTCTTTATGCAAAAATTATAACGATGTATATTCGGTACATAAAAGTGTAAAGGCTTCTAATTTTGATAAAATCGCTATTTATAAATTTTCTGGACTCGTGATTGAAGACGCTTGCAAATACAATGCCAATATAACTAGGTTTAAAAAATTTCTTTTGCTAATTTTATTGTACGCTTTGCATCCGATAAATCTTCTTTGCTTCGGTGTACTTAAAATTTTAAGAAGAATAGATAGCATAAATTTAAATGTTCTAATTTTATTAGATAGTACTCATAGTAATTATTTTGCCATTCCGTTAACTATGTTAAGTGAGCATGAACGAGTAAATTTGAAAAAGTATTTAAAAGACAAACTAAATCTAAATCTTGATAATATTGAGATCAGGGATAGATTTATAGATATAAATTTTATATAAAATTTTCTAAAACCCTTTATTCCAGTATATTTTAATAAATTCCAGCTTAAGCAGATAAATTTTATCTTTTTATTGACGAGCCTCAATGCTTATAGAAATTTAAATGGGTAGAATTCTCTCCTAATTTCAGTTAAAGGAGTGAAAATGGCAGAATTTAAGAAGCTCTGGATGACGCTTGTAGCGGTACTCATCGTGGGCTTTAGTTTCTTGGGTTTTTACGGCGGCGAGGTGTATAGGCAGTCTCCGCCGGTGGTAAAATTTACCGATGCTAGCGGAGCTGAGCTAATCAGCACCGAGCGCATTTACCGCGGGCAGGAGGCCTGGCAGAGCATCGGCGGCATGCAGGTGGGCTCGATCTGGGGTCACGGAGCGTATCAAGCGCCTGATTGGAGCGCAGATTGGCTGCATAAGGAGCTGGTTGCGTTTATGGATATCAAGGCGCAGGAGCGCTTCGGAGCGAAATTTGACGCTTTAAGCGATGAGCAGAAGGCGCAGATTAAGGCGCTTACCAAGGCCGAGTACCGCACCAACACCGTAAAAGACGGCACCGTCAAGCTAAGCGATGATCGCTTGAAGGCTATGGCGGTCGTAAAAGACGAGTACATGGGCGTTTTCGGAAACGATCCGCGCTTTAAAAAGCTTCGCGAGGATTACGCGATGAAGGAAAACACGCTCGCAAACGAGCAACACCGCGCCGAGCTCGTGGATTTCATCTTTTGGACTGCGTGGGCGGTTTCTACGGATCGTCCGAGCGGAGAGGCGACCTATACCAATAACTGGCCGCACGAGCCGCTGATAGACAACGTCCCTACCACGGAAAACGTCGTTTGGACGATCGCAAGCCTCGTTATTTTGCTTACCGGCATCGGTCTTCTGGTGTGGTTTGGAAATTTCTACGGCAAAAAGGACGAGGATTTCGAGGCTCCTGCGAAGCTTAGCGCCGATCCGATCGCCGCTTTAGCGCTTACTCCGTCGCAAAAGGCGCTTGGTAAATATCTTTTCGTAGCGGTTGCGCTGTTTGCATTTCAGGCCTTCATCGGCGGCTTTGTTGCGCACTATACGATCGAGGGTCAGTCCTTTTTTGGGCTTGATATTTCGCAGTATATCCCTTATTCGCTAGCGCGCACCTGGCACGTGCAGGCATCCATTTTCTGGATCGCTACGGGCTTTTTGGCGGCGGGATTGTTTCTAGCGCCGATCATCAACGGCGGCAAGGATCCGAAATTTCAAAAGCTCGGCGTGGATGTGCTTTTCTACGCGCTTCTTTTCTTGGTCGTCGGCAGCTTCGCGGGCGAATACATGGCGATTGCGGGCAAGATGGATCCAAGCAGCAGCTTCTGGATCGGGCATCAAGGATATGAGTATTTAGACCTCGGTAGAATTTGGCAGCTGATACTGTTCGTGGGCCTTGTGATCTGGATGGTACTCGTGCTTCGCGGCTTTATCGCAGGCTTTAGAGCCGAGGGCGATAAGAATTTATTAGCGATCTTCACCGCTTCGGTCATCGCCGTGGGGCTTTTTTACGGCGCGGGACTATTTTACGGGCAGCGCTCGCCGATCCCTGTAATGGAGTATTGGCGCTGGTGGGTCGTGCACCTTTGGGTCGAGGGATTTTTTGAGGTTTTCGCGACTGCGTCTTTGGCGTTCGTGTTCGCGTCCTTGGGCTTAGTAAGCAAGAAATTTGCCACCTACACCTCGATTGCTAGCGCGTCGATTTTCCTAATCGGCGGAATTCCGGGTACCTTCCACCACCTCTATTTTGCGGGTACTACTACGCCGATAATGGCTGTGGGCGCGAGCTTCTCGGCGCTTGAGGTCGTGCCTTTGGTGCTTTTGGGCTCGGAAGCGTTTCACTATTACAAACTTCAATTTGCGCAGGATTGGGCTAAGCGTCTAAAATGGCCGCTTTACTGCTTTATCGCCGTGGCGTTTTGGAATATGCTGGGTGCGGGCGTTTTCGGCTTTTTAATTAATCCGCCGCTTGCGCTATTTTACATCCAGGGCTTAAACACCACTGCAGTGCACGCTCATACGGCGCTATTTGGCGTATACGGCTTTTTGGCGCTCGGCTTCGTGTGGCTCGTGGCGCTGTATATTTACAAAGACAAAAACTTTGATGATACGCTGATGAAGATCGGCTTTTGGGCGCTAAATGCGGGTCTGCTTCTAATGGTGCTAATCTCGCTTCTGCCGGTTGGAATTTTGCAGGCGTTTGCGGCGATCGACGTGGGTATGTGGTACGCAAGAAGTGCGGAATTCTTGCAAAAAGATAGCCTCTATGGGCTCCGCTGGGCGCGCATCATCGGCGATACGATCTTTTTAGTAGGAAGTGTATGCTTCTTGCTTCAAATCGTGCGAATGATATTCTCACGCGCTAAATAGAGCTTTCGCGGGCTTTTATTACTCGCTTTGCCTCGCAGGAATTTTATATTCTTGCGAGGCTTTTTAAATTTTACTCGGCTTTGCGCGAGCCCTTCGTGCGTGAGCTTATTTTCGCGGACGATATCCGCGCGAGCCTTTTGCCGCGGACGATACCCATGCGAGCTTTAAATTTAGCGGCAAATCGCGCTAAATCTTTAAAATTTTAAAATTTCATCCTCTTAAATTTACCCGAGCCAAATTTTAAATTTGCTACAATTACCGCCGAAATTTTAATCTCAAGGAGTAGAAAATGGGTGTGCGAGAGCAAATTTTAGAAGACATTAAAACGGCAATGAAAAGCGGCGATCATTTCCGCAGAGACAGCCTGCGGATGCTTAACGCCGCGCTTAAGCAGGTCGAGGTGGACGAGCGCATCAGCCTTAGCGACGAGCGCGTCTTTAGCATACTTCAAAGCGAGATCAAGCGCCGAAACGACTCCGTACAGCAGTATCGCGCGGGCGGTCGCGACGATCTGGTGCAAAAAGAGCAGGGCGAGATCGAGATCATCGCGTCTTATCTGCCCGCGCAGCTAAGTGATGCCGAGCTTGCCGCTGAGGTTGGCTCGCTAATCGCGCAGCTCGGTGCGAGCGACGCAAAGGATATGGGGCGCGTGATGAAAGCCGCCAAAGAAGCGCTTGGCTCAAGAGTGGACGGCAAGCGGCTGAGCGAGGCGGTCAAAGCGGCACTGAAGTAGCCTGCGTTTGAGGCTAAATTTCGGCTACAGCTAAATTGTATCGACGTAAAATTTCGCTGCTGAAATTTTTTGAGATAGAGCTTTGGCTGCGGAATTTATACGCTAATTTAAAATTTTAAAGGATCATCATGAAAAAATTTATCGCGGTTTTACTAGCTGTCCTGCTTGTGGGATGCCAGTGCAAACAAAACGTAGTGCCTGGGGCGAACGAAACGCCCGAAAAGATTACGGCATTTTTCATAAACGATGGCAAGGAATACATCGTAGGTGAGAAACTCAGCTATGTCCTAACGAACGGCTCGTCGCTTAAGAATATCTCGGAATTTTACGATGGCGGATACGCCAAAGGGCTTAAGCGCGAGTTTGTACAGATCGAAGTAACCGATGCTAAAAACGGCGAGGCGCGCGGTACCTTCAGTGCTTTTTTAAACTCTGCCGCAGGAGCAGACGTCGCCAAAATCAAAGCTCTAGCGAACCGCATCGAAATCGATGAGAAAAAAGGCGAGATAGAAGTGATTTTCTACTTCGATGCGCGCGTCGTACAGATCAAAAATCTTAGCGAAATAATGAAGCCAAGCGACAGGCTGCGCTCTCCGATTCCGGCAAACATCGAGGTTAGGCCTGAACGCTGCGAGGGCAACGCCCTATTGTATACGATAAGCACCATCGTAGCTGTGCCGATAATAATCGTGGGAACGGTACTGTTTCTGCCCGTGGTGATGATGCAGGAATATAGCCCGCGATAATAAAAGCCGTAAAATTCCGTATCTTGCAGCGAAACTTACAATGTAATGATCGATGAAGCTCGGCGAAATTTGGTATAACTTAGATCGCAAGTTCGATCTATTTATGATCGCATTTTATTTGGCGGCGATGTGGTACGGATTTCTTTTTAGCTTGAATCCGAAAAGCTTAGACGATCTGAAAATCGCAAATGGAATAATCATGGATGTCAGAAGCGATGATGGGCGCGAATATATGCAGATTTTTACGGATGAGCGCAAATTTATCAAAGTCTTTTTAAATGGCGATACGGATAACTTAACCTCTTTTTATAAAAATAAAATTTTGCTCAATGCAGCAATTGTTGAAGCTAATTTTAAGCGCTCAGGAGCGGACGAGTGGCAAGGCGTAAATATCAAGCCTTCTATCTCGCTAATCGCATACGAATGGCTGGAAGGCAAGCGAGTTAAAGCTTGGTATCAAAGCCGTCCGTTTCCGTTTCAGGGTCGCGGCACGGCGTATCAGGTTTTATTTTTGGATTATAATGCGAGCGTCGACCCACCGCAGCGCGAGTATCTGATGAAATTCAGATATGACAAATACGCTACGACGGATGATAAATTTACAGCTACGATATTTGGAGCTTTGACGCTCATTTTTCTTGCGATTATGGCGGGTAAATTTTATCAAGCATGGCGCCAACTGCAATAAACATTGCGCCGCGAAATTTTAAGTAGCATCGGATAGCCTGAAAACACGGCGCGCAGTATCGATACGAAACACTTTAAAAGGCGCTAGGCTTGCGGCGTGCATTTCATTGCGGATAGCGGCGCAAGCGCGAGTAGGATAAGCTTACGGCGATAAATTTAAATCGTTATCAAAAACAGATCGAAACGAGATTTAAAATTTAAATAAATAGCGTGCGCCGAGTTTTGAAATTTTACGGCTCTAGCTGCGCCGCCTAGCGCGAAATTTTAGAATTTAAACTGCGCGAGATTTCAAAATTTCAAAATTTTAAATTTCGCGCTCGTTAGCAGTATCCATAAATTCCAAACGTCAAATGGGACGGATGGACTAAAATAGCCCTTTGAGCAGCCCCTTAACCACGTCCGATTTCTCCTTTTTCGCGTCGTTTTTGCTGCTGTTATCGTCCTTTTTCACGCCGAAAAGTTTGTCGATGCCCTTGCCGATCTGCTTGTCGAGCTTGCCCTTTAGATAGTCCGATCGCACGTCGTATTTCGGCTCTTTAATCGTGCCGGTGATGTTTATTTCAAGATCGGTCTTTTCGATGTTTGCTTTAACCGGCACCGAAATTGCGCCCGTTTTGCTATCCAGCGTGCCGCCCGTAACGTTTAGCTTGCTTTTTTGCGCGCTCATATCGGCGTTGAAATTTATCAAATTTTGCTTGATCGTGCCGTTTACTTTGGCGTCGTTATAGACCTCGCCGCCTAGATCGCGGCCTAAAATTTTGCCGATTTTATCGATCAATCCGCCGCTAGGAAGGCGGCCGTTGTTGATGATCGCGTCGAATTTGCCGCTGTGCGAGCTCGTATTATACGTAAGATTTGCGTTGCCCGTGCCGTCGTAGACGTGATCGATATTTAGAAGCGTCGTAAGCTCTTTGACGATGAAATTTTGAATTTTAAAGTTCGCCTCATCGCCCGCGATCTGTCCGTTTAGCTCGCCGCCCGCAACCTTGGAATTTATGGTCGCAAACAGGCTCTTGCCGTCGTGCGAAAGCTCGCCCGTCGCGGCAATTTTGCCGTTTAGTCTGCGATTTAGAAAAAACTCTAATCGCTGCAGACTCGGGATCAGTAGCGCGTAGTTAGCCTTAAGCGCTTTGTTTTTGAGCTCGTAGGTGCCGTTTAAGCTCTGAAGCTGCGCCAGATCGGAGTTTGCACTTGCGCTAAAGGTCGCGACGGAGTTTTTGATATTTGTCTGTGCCTGCGCGTCCGCTTTTAGATCGCTCGGGAAGCTCTTGCCCGTTGCGCCGTCTAAAAATTTCTTAAAAATCGCGCCGTTAGCAAGCGAAATTTGCGCCGTGCCGTTGATGCCGTCTTTTAAGCTTAACTTCGCATCGCCGTTTATCGTGCCCTCTCCGATCGCATTGCCGTAAAACAGAGCCGAAAGCACGGCCAGATTTAGATTGCTCGCCTTAAGTTTTAGATCGCTTAAATTTCCGCTCGCATTCAGGTTGCCGCCCATAGCGTTTAAATTTAAGTTTAGATTTTTAAGCTCATTTTGCGCTAGAGCCGCGCTAAACTCGCCGTTTGCCTTGCCTTGCAGCTTCACTCCCAGGACGTTTTGCAGCGCGGCTAGATCGTTTGCGTTTAGCTTCGCGGACAGCTCGCCGTTTTTGTTTTTCAGGTCAAATTTGGCCTCGGCATCCGCTTTAAGCGCATCTTTAAACGCTGAAATTTGCGAGTTTGAAAGCTCAAGCGTAGAAAAATCGGTCTTTAAATTTCCGTTTGCTTTAACGTCGCCCGAAATTTTACGCCCGATAAGGCTTTCGAGCTTCGCTAGATCGGGCAAATTCAGATTAAAATCGGAGTTTAAAGTTTTGTTTTTCAGATCAAATTCCGACTTTTCGGCGCTTATCTTGCCCAGAGTCGAATCGATCTTGCTTGCTGCTCGCAGGACGTCATTTTGCGCCGTGATGTCTGAGTTTAACGTGATCTGCACGCCTTTTGGGATGGAGATATTCATATCTTTAAACGCAGATTCGTTTAGGATCAAATTTGAACTCTTGATGCTTGCGTTGCCCTCTGCGCCGCCGCTGCTAGCCTTGATGTCTGAGAGCACGTCGATATTTCCTTTGGCGTAGATCGGTAGCGAAGCCACGGCAAGGGCTTTTTCGACGTTTAGAGCTTTAGCGTCGATTTGCAGATCAAGCGGCTTGAGATCTTTTAAATTTGCTAAAAATTTTACGTTGCTATCAAAAATCCGCCCGCTGCCGTTGATGCCGAATTTGTCAAGATCGCCCAAAATTTGCCCCTTAAGGCTTAGCTCTTCGCTCGTTTTGATGCCGAGCTTGGCTAGATCGTGCGCGTTTGCGTCGTAGCTAAGATCGAAAGAGCGCGCAAAAAGCGAGTATTTGCCCTTTACGTTTACGCTCGCAGCG
>NZ_CALKTL010000175.1 GCF_937997405.1 uncultured Campylobacter sp.
GATTTCGACTATATCCATTTTTACGACGGGCGAAATCAAGATATCGCGCTGGGTTACGACTTTGATAACGAAAGCATTGAATTTTATAAAAAGCTCGCAGATCATTATGATTACGAAGGCAAAAAATGCAGGTCGCGCAGGGTATACAGCGAGCACCATGCGACATTTGCGATTGACAATTTTGAGCACGCGACGTTTTGGTTGGGAGATCATGGCGAATTCACCCTAAAAGATCCATACATTCATGAGTGTGAATAAAAGTGATCGGTAATTGAAACACTGAAAGCCTGCCGTATAGATCGGCGGTATATGCATAAATTCATATTTGTGCGGATATGATAATGTATTTTATACTTTGATTAAGTAATTATGTTGTATAAGCTTATACAACCGATAACAAAAAACGCTTTTAAGATTCCAAAAGCCTATTTTAAGGAGCAAGGGATGCAAATTCGTGCTTTTATTTTAGCGACCTTGTTTGCCGTATCGTTCGCAAAAGCGGACGATATAAAGCATCCATCGATGCCATGGCAACTGGAACCTATTTTATGGAAAATTCAAGATAAAAAAGTTGTAAGAAAAGCCCTCCACGAACCTATGATCCGGGGTGCAACTACCTTTAATGGCAAGAGTTTTTATTTTCTTACGATAGAAGATAATGCAACGCTCAAAAAAGAGTATGAAGAGCATTTATCAAAAGAAAGAGACTTCTGCAACGACTTTTACAATGATTTGTTTGAATGGAAAAATATAAATATAATCAAACCTCTGGTTTTTGATACGACGGATTACAATAACCCAGTTTTAAAGAAAAATATGGGCGATTGCTGGTATATGGATATGAATAAAACGATTAGGGACGGCTTTATCGGGAGAGGATTTACGTTATATAAATTTGATAATAAGCTTTTGTATATTATGACATATAGAGATTTTCGGTTATACGAGATGTCTTTTGCAAATTTTATGTATATTCTAGATCCGCAAGAATGCAGTAAGATCGCAAAAGATCTTTCAAGCGATTCATATCATAGCAGGGCAGATTTTGAGGATTATCGAAACAAGATCGCAGGAGATACCCTAATTTATTTAGGACCGATAAAATATAAAGATGAAGACTATCTGCTTTTTATCGATTCCGTAAATTTAATAAACGGTCTTAAAGCGGTTTCTATTAAAATTAGTAAATTTAAAGACAAAGTTTCACAAACATCCGTTTGTAGAAATTTGTATTTAAATACAAAAATTTATCGTTAAGGAGTAAATCATGCAATACATTCAGTTGCCGTTGATAACTTTAAGTATGCAAAATTTTGGTTGGGAGATCATGGCGAATTTACCCTAAAAGATCCTTTTATCGCTGTGGTTTTGGGCTTGCAGTTTTTGCTCCTCAATCTGCGTTTTTAAAATTTTGTTCGGATTTTACGCCACCACTCATGCTTTTGCTCGCCATTTTTCGATATACAGCGCTTACTCCTCGCTTTCATCCGTTCGCACGATTAGGCTTTTTGGAAGGCGGAATTTCTCTATTATCTCGCACTCCTTGGTGCGCATCTGCCCGCCGTCGCTTTCGTGGTCGAAGCCCAGCACGTGCAGCAAGCCGTGCGTAAAAAGCAGCGCCGTCTCGTCATCCGCGCCGTGCCCCAGCTGCGCGGCTTTCAGCCCTACGAGGTCTAAATTTATCACGACCGAGCCGAGCAGCACGGGGGCAAAATTCTCACCGTCAAAATTTTCATTATTTAAATTTTCATCGTTAGGATTTTTGCTCGCGGAATTTACGGCGTTTTGATTTTCGCCTGCGGAATTTACAGCGCTTATATTTTCTCTGGCGGCTTTTGCGGTGTCTGAATTTTCACCAGCGGAATTCGCAGCGTCTAAATTTTTATCGCCGCTGTTTTCATGCGCGGAATTTTCTTCGCTCAAATCCCCACTGAAGCCCATAAACGCCGCAGGATCGAGCGGGAAACTCAGCACGTCGGTCGTCTTATCGATGCCGCGCGTTTGCGCGTTTAGCTGCCGCATCTCCTCGCCGCGCACGAAAATTAGCTCGACGCTCCCGCCGCCCAGCTCCGCCGCGATAGCGTCCAAAATTTCGGGATAGGGCTGCTCGCAAAGTATCATTTTTACCCCTCTTTTATAAAATTTTCGTATAATTTTAGCAAAAAAAGGACGAAAATGAGAGCTTTATGCGTGATCAGCGGCGGCATGGACAGCGCGACATGCGCATACATCGCCAAGCGCGAAGGTTACGAGATCGTGGCGCTGCACTTCGACTACGATCAGCGCACGATGGGCAAGGAGCGCGAGTGCTTCGGTAAAATTTGCGACGATTTGGGGGTCGCAAAAAGGCTGATTTTAGACGCTCGCTTCATCGCACAAATCGGCGGTAGCGCCCTTACGGACGGCACCTTGCCGATCAGAAAGGGCGCGGCGGAGCTTTGCGGTGCGGCAAAATCTGCCGGCGCCGAGATTGATAGCGCGGCAAATTCCAAGAGCGCGGAGTTTGGGGAGTTAAATTTTGCCGAGACAAATTCCGTCGCCGAATTAGATGGGCAAAATTCTATCGTGGCAAATTCTATTAATGCCGAGATTGGCGGGCAAAATTTTACTGCGTTAAATTTCTCGGCGAGCCCCGCGGACGCTACGCTCGGTGCAGATTCGGCGCGAAGTAGTTGCGTGCAGAGCGGTGAAATTTTAACCCAAGATGGCGAAGCTTCACTAGGGGACAATGAAATTTCACCGCAAGGTGGCAAAATTTTAGCTCGCGACGACAAAATTTCACTGCAAGACGGCGAAATTTTACCTCAAAGCGGAGCCGAGCCGCAACAGGGCGATAAAATTCCACCCAAGCACGCAGGGGGTGAAATTTTACCACAAAGCCAAAACAATCAAATTTCATCGCAAAGCCGAAGCGATAAAATTCCACCGCAAAGCGGCGAGAGCGCGTTTTCAGATCTGCCGAGCACCTACGTGCCGTTTCGCAACGGCGTGTTTTTGAGCATCGCCGCCGCGCTCGCCGAGAAGGTGTTCGACGCGGCCAAGATCAAGCTCGCGCCCCCGCGCGGCAAGGACAAGAAGGACGCTCCCC
>NZ_CALKTL010000176.1 GCF_937997405.1 uncultured Campylobacter sp.
CGTTAGATGGAATGGGCGGCATTTTGGGCGGAGCAGTGCGGTAGCGTCGTGCAGAGTGGGGCGCATTACCTAGCGGCGCGGGCAGGCAAACGCTGCGCGCTATGATAAAATCGCGACGATGAAATTTTAAATTTTGCCCTATACGTTTATCGGTTCGGGATTTATCGCTATGAAATCTTTCCTCAGATCGCCAAGATCGCAATCGGTAGCCGTGATCGTAAAATCCTCCGTCATATCGAGCGCAAATTCGCCAAGATCTGCTTTAAGCTGCTTCACACACCCCCAAATAAGCTTTTTAGCCTGCGCATATTTATCATTTAGCTGCGTTTCCTGATTGAAAAGATCGAAAATTTTCGCCGTTTCGTAGTCTACTTCGACCTCGGCTCGAAACTCGTAATCAGGAACTAGCCAAAGAAGCCAGCCGTCCTTTCGTGCAAGCCACTGCGCGCGCTGTTCTTGCGAGCCGAATCCGATGATTGGCGGCAAACTCCTATTGTCGCAAGCTAAATTTATGCAGTAGAGCTTGCAGTCTGGCGCATGCTTTTTGATCGTCTCTTTAATCGCTGGCAGCAGCCTCTGCGCGGCGAGCTCATAGAGCTTTTTGTAGCTCATATTCTTATCGGGCTTTTGATAGCGCACATAACCATTTTCGGTTATTAAGCTTAGCTCGCCCATTGCGTCAAATTCATAGTTTGTTACGTCATTCCTTCTGCCTGCGCGAGGGTGCTCTACATACTCCCGTCTTTGTGCGAGCTTGCCGCCTTCGTAAGTAAAATTTTCTATCCCATAGGCGTTGTTGTCAAAGGCCGAGTAGATGGACTTTAACTCGCCATTTTCATAGATAAATCTTTTTATATTGAAGCATCCTACGCATCTTTTGTTATAGCAACCGAAATGATATTTTAAAACTTCGTCCCGCCCCCAAAAATAAAGGCTTTCAAAGAAATGTTTTTTGCCGTCATGTTGTCTTTCAAAAACGACGCGATCTTGCGCGTCAAAGCCGTATTCGTAGGCGTTTACGATCTTTTTTGGTTTAGCTTTTAAAATTTTGCCCTTAAAGAAGCGGTTATATTCGAAATAAAAGGGCTCTAAATTGATATAGCTACCAGACGCCCAGCGCCTACTTACGACCTGCGCTTCGGCTATTTTATGTAAGGCTTTGTATTCATCTCTCACGCTTTTTAAAAACGTTCGCAGTCTTTCTATCTCATCCATTGCTTCGCTCATTTTATCTCCCGTGTGGTTTGTAAATTTTAAATTTAGCTGCGCCTGCGAGCTAAATTTCAGTCGCTTGCAAGCTCATTTTTTCAAAAATTTTAAAATTTCGCTCGGCACGAGGTGCGAAACGTCGCCGCCGTGGCTCAAAACGGAGCGGACAATCGAGCTTGAGATGAAGGCGTTTTTGAGCGTCGGCATCAAATACACGCTCTCAAATTCCTCCCATAGCGAGGCGTTTGCATAGCCGATCTGCAGCTCGTACTCAAAGTCGCTAACCGCGCGAAGCCCGCGGATAACGAAGCGCACGCCGCAAGATTTAGCAAAATCCACGAGTAGATTATCAAAGCTTTGCACGCTCACGCCACGAAGCCCGCATGTTGCGGCTCGCGCCATCTCTAATCTGGATTTTAGGCTGAAGTAGGGCTTTTTGCTCTCGTTGAGCGCGACTGCCACGATGACTTCGTCAAAAAGCCCCAGCGCGCGCTTGATTACGTCCAGATGGCCGTTCGTGATAGGATCGAAGGTGCCTGGATAGATACATTTTCTTGAGTTTTGCATTATTGCCACCTTTTAAATAGCTCGTTTTGCACGCCTAGCGCGTCGCACCACTTGCCGATTATGAAATTTTTTAAATTTTGTACGCCGCAGTAGCCTGCGATCACGGGCGGAGCGATGATGACGCCGAGCGCGGCTAGCTCGCTCATTTGTCGCAGGCTGATCGCAGAAAGCGGCATCTCACGCACGCCAAGAACCAGCCGCTTGTGCTCTTTTAGCGCGACTGCAGCGGCGCGGGTGCTTAGACTGTCGCAAAGCCCGCCGTAAATTTTAGCCAAAGAGCCGATAGAGCAGGGCGCAAAGATTGTGGCGTCAATGCCGAACGAGCCCGAAGCGAGCGGCGCGCCCAGATCGGTGTCGGGATAAAATTTTACGTTCTTAAATTCCGCGGATTTTAAAGCCTCGTTCGCATCTACGCCGCTTTCGGCGCTCAGGACGCGGCGCGCGCCCTGCGTAAGCACGGCATGGATTTCATGCGGCGAGCTGGCAAGAAATTTAAGCAGATCAAGCCCGATCTCGCAAAAACTGGCGCCGCTTACGCAAACTAAAATTTTCATTTTAAGGCTTTCATATCAAAATTTCGTGGCTTGAAAGCGAGCGGAACGGAAAGAATTTTAAAATTTGAAGTTGAAATGGAGCGGGAAACGAGAGTCGAACTCGCGACATCAACCATGGCAAGGTTGCGCTCTACCACTGAGCTATTCCCGCATGCGGTAAAAATAAAGCGCGATTGTAGCCTATAAATTTTCATTTGTCAATAATTTCTCGCTTAAATTTCATAAATTTTTACGATTTCTCCAGCGCGAACTTTGTCGCATTCGGGATCGGCCAAGAAAAAATGCGATGCCGCAGCCAGCGGTCTGATGCGCCCAGAAGGCGACGGCATAGGCGTAAAAACTCCGCCTTCATACGCGCCTACGGTTAAATTTACTCTGCCGCTTTTTAGCTTTAGATCGCTTGCGAGCTTGGCATAGATCGCCGCTTCTGCGCTAAAAGCCTCGCTTGCGCCGCTAAGCTTAAATAGGATCGGCAGTATGACTGCGCGCGTAAGAACGAAAGCAGCCATCGGATTGCCCGCCATTGCAAAGACGAATTTGCCGTCTTTTGCGAAGCACTTGCTGGGGCGGCCGGGCTTGATATCAATGTGATCGAAAACCTGCAAAAATCCAAGTTCACTCATAGCGCTTTGCATAAAATCCGCCTCCCCGGCACTTGCTCCACCGCTGGTAATTAGCACGTCAAATTTACGCGTAGCAGCGTCTAGTGCCTTGCATACCGCGCTAAAATCATCCTTTAAAATCCCTAAATACTCATTTTCAAAGCCGTATTTTTGCAGCAATGCAGCAATGCCACTAGAGTTGGCGTTATAAATTTCGCGCTCGCTCGCACTCTGCCACGGCTCTTTTAGCTCGTTTCCGCTGGAAAATAGGGCGATTTTAGGACGCGCGTAAACGTCCACTTCGTAAATTCCTTGCGCAGCAAGAAGCATGATTTTGGCAGGGTTTAAAATTTCGCCACGGTGCAATAAAAGCTCGCCCGCGCGCACCTCCTCGCCTTTTTTACGAAAGCCGTCGTGAGCATGAACGGAAGCAGGGATTTTTAGAGTTCCGCCTTGCGCGTCTACATCCTCTAGCCTCGCGACAGAGTCCGCACCTGCAGGCATTGGCGCGCCGGTCATTATCTTTTGCGCTTGCGCAGCCTTTATTTCATAGAATTTTTCGTCTCCTGCAAAAATCGTAGGCTCTACGATCTCTAGCTCTTCGTCTTTGAATTCCGCCGCGTAGGCATAGCCGTCAAGTGCCGAATTATCGAAGCAGGGCAGGTTTTTAATCGCAGAAATATCGCTATAAAGGATGCGGTCTAGAGCGCTGGGAAGAGGTACCATTTCGCTCCGCCTGCTTGATGTGATTCTGGCCGTAGCCAAATCTATAGTCTCATTTATTCCTATCATTTTAAGTCCTTTTTATCATTTTTACATTTAAAATCTGCGCAGTTAATATCTCGCGTGGTCTTAAATTTTATGTTGCGCCAAAGCTTGCAAAGCAAAATTTTATCCAAATAAATGCGCGAAATTTTACGGGCTCAATTGCCTTATTTTAATGCGAGCATTGCTTAAAATTTCAGAACGTATCACTAGTAAAATTCCGTGAGCTTGCTTACACAAGTTTTTTATTTCGAAGTCCTCATTCCTCTAGCCTCTGTATATCGGCACCAAGCGCACCAAGCTTAGCCTCTAGTCTCTCGTAGCCGCGATCTAGGTGGTAAATTCTATGTATTTTGCTCTCGCCGCTCGCCGCGAGGGCGGCTAAAACAAGCGCCGAGCTGGCGCGCAGATCGGTCGCCATAACGTCCGCGCCGTTTAGCTTACCGCCGCTGATCGTCGCGATGTGGCCGTTTAGGCGGATATCTGCGCCCATTCTTGAAAGTTCGCTTACGTGCATGAAGCGGTTTTCAAAAAGCCTCTCGTCGATGGTGCTGACGCCCGAGGAGATGCACGCCAGCGCCATAAACTGCGCCTGCATATCGGTAGGAAAGCCCGGATATTCGCTCGTGATAATCTCAACTGGTTTGATCTTTGAAGCGGGCAAGATCGTTATCTCGTCGCCGCCGCTTGAAATTTCAAATTTAAAGCCCATATCTTCAAATTTTGCAAGCACCGCGCCAAGATGAGCCGCGCAAGAGTGCGTGATCGTGATACGAGAGCCCGTGATTGCGCCTGCGCACAGATAAGTGCCCGCCTCGATGCGATCAGGAATGATCGAAATTTCATCCAAGCTTAAAAGCTCGCCGCCGCTTCCTTTAATGAGAATCTCGTTCGTGCCGATGCCATCTATGTCGATGCCTGCGCTTTTTAATGCGTTGCAAACGGCGATTACTTCGGGCTCGTTTGCCGCGTTTATGATATGCGTGGTGCCGCTTGCTAAAGCCGCCGCCATTACGATATTTTCGGTGCCGGTGACGGTAATTTTGTCAAAATTTATAGTCGCGCCCTTAAGCCCCTTTTTTGCGGTGCAAACGACGTAACCTTGCTCGATCTTAACCTCTGCGCCCATCTTTTCAAGCGCGCTAAGGTGCAGATCGATCGGTCTGGCGCCGATCGCGCAACCCCCCGGAAGGCTTACCTCGCAGTGTCTAAACCGCGCTAAAAGCGGCCCCAGCACTAAGATCGAAGCTCGCATTTTACGCACTATGTCGTAGATCGCCTTGGTCGAGTTTACCTCGCGCGGATCGATTTTGGCGGTATTGGCGTCAAGAAACTCGCACTTTGCACCTAAATTTGAAAGCAGCTGAATTAGCGTGTGGATATCGGAAACTGCTGGTAAATTTTTAATTACGACTTCGTTTCTTGAAAGGATAGATAGAGCTATGAGCGGCAATGCGGCGTTTTTTGCACCGCTTATTTTGACGCTGCCGCTTAGTTTTTTGCCCCCGTTAATTCGTAGATAATGCATGATTTCTCCGTGTAAAATTTCGGCGATTATACAGAATTTAGCTTTAAAGTTACCATTTTGTTACCACTGAGCGCTAAAATTACGCCTAAATTTAACCGTTACATAATTTTATAAGGATTTTTTATATGAAACAACTAATTATTTGCGCTTTGGGTGCATTTTTGCTGATCGGTTGCTCCTCAAAAGCCCCGTCTACCGGCAGCCAGCAAGCGTATGTCTTAAACGATCATGAAGAAGGAATAACTTCGGTGCCAGGAAGCGAGTTTAACCGCCCACTAATTGCATCTGTAGACGATTACACCGGCACTCGCGCGGGAGGGGACTGCAGCGGATTTATCACCGTACTAAATGATAAATACGATGATCTGTTTTTTAACTCAAAAGATCTGCCGAAATACTTCACAAACGGACGCAAATCCCAAGCAATATATAATTATTACAGCCGTAAAAATTTACTCAGTAATACGCCGCGAGTGGGGGACTTGGTGTTTTTTCAAAACACCTTGCGCTCTAACAAAGGCAAGGTCAATAACGAAATCAGCCATATCGGTATCGTGCGCGAGATATATGCCGATGGTCGCGTGAAATTCGTCCACAATACTCGTGGTAGAAATCAAGCGGACTTCGTAAATTTAAATAAGAAAAACGTCCATGTAGCAGGGCAAAAGATGGAAAATAGCTACATCGTGCGCTGCGGCAAAGATCGCATAAGCTGCCTAGCATCGAACCGCTTCGCAGGATATGGACGAGTAAATAACTAGAATTTTGAAAATTTTTTCCGTATTTTTTGAAAAATTTCTTATAACGTTTGGAATTTATTAGATTTTATGGAATTTTGCTAGACCTTTTAAAAATTCGCGGCGGTTTGATTTAGGCTCTAAAATTTCAAGTGAAATTTTGCAGATAATTTAGCTTGGAATTTTAGCTGCAACCTATCTTTGCAGAATTTATTAAATTCCTAAAAAATTCTAATCAAATTTTAGAATTTTATGATTTTTAATCTCCTGCAGCAAAAACTTATGAATAAAAACTCACTTTGATACTATCGCGACAAATCAAATTAGCATTTTTAACGCGCAATATAATAAGCATTTAAAATAATTACTCTAAAATTTATTTTGAAATTAATTTAAACTCAAATTTTTGTTGTTCTTAGTAAAATTATACTTATAATTTTACATAAAATTCTACGAAATAGCTTCATATAGTTGAAATTCCATCGTTATTAAATTTAACGGCATGTTTGTTTTTTAATTTACGTCAGATAAACTTTATAAATTCCAGTAAAGCTTTCAAAAAAGATTTACGGTCTAAATTTTGTTACGAAAATTTTAGTTTAAAGCTTTATATCTAAATTTTAAATTTTAGCGCAGCTATTTGATAAGGCGCTTTCAATTAAAACTATTAGCGAATTTTAATGCTAGCACTTATCCATAAATTTATCTCTAGCCTATAAAATCACACTACGCCTTTAATTTAATAAAAATTTTGCTACTATGCGTGAAAAATTTAAGGAGCTTCATGCAATCAGGCAAATTTACTCTCGCGATCATCGCGGTGAATATCCTATTTTTCGTAATTTCATTCGCATTGGAATATTTTTTCGGCTTTAAGTCCTACCTGTTTTTTGGGCTCAATCCATATTTTTTCGAGGGGATGCCGTGGCAGCTACTAAGTTCATTTTTTATGCATGGCGGAGTGATGCATCTAGCGATGAATATGGCAGTTTTGTATCAATTTGGTGGGATTTTAGAGCGAGCGTTCGGTGGGATAAAATTTACGCTGCTTTACATCGTAGGCGGGCTGCTGAGCGGCGCTTTGTGTCTGATTTATATCCGTTATGCCATGAGTATGGGAGAAATCGTCAATATCGTAGGCGCTAGTGGCGCTATTTGCGTGCTTTTAGGCGTGATTGCTTATTTTGATGAGCGCAATACGGGCGGGATTTTTGTCGCGATTTTGATAATGAGCTTTGCGCCGATGTTAATGGGCGTAAATGTGGCATGGTTTGCGCACATAGCGGGATTCGTGGTCGGTTATGGCTTTGGAATGATCCAGAAAAAATTTAGAATTTTGTAGAATTTATCGCTAAATTATACATAAAATTTTATGAAAGGATGCAGATGAAGCGGATATATTTTATAAGACATGCCGAGGCGCAAAGAGACAACGGAAGCGATTTTGAGCGGACATTAAGCTATGCGGGCGAACTTTGCGCAATTAAACTCGGAGAAAAGCTGCGTAGCTTGAGGCTTGTGCCTGATTTGATTATTACAAGCTCGGCTATACGCGCACTCCATACGGCGCAAATTATCGCTAATGCGTTGGATGCGACAAAAAGGGTAGCGTCATTGCGAGAGTTATACGACGCAAGCTTATGGGATTTGGCAAAGTTTGTTCGCAGCTTGGATGAGAAACGATTTTTTGGGTGCGGTGTGAATGTTGAAAAATACAATGCGGTTGGTCTGAGTAGCGAAAAACATCGCGACGCAAACGATGAAAATTCTGCTTTTAAGAGCACTAAAATTCCCGTTAGCATTAGCGAAAATAATGCGATATCTTGCAACAATGTAGAAATTTCTAGCGCAGATATTGTGCAAAATTTTAACGCAGCTAGCGCGGAATGCGTATTTATCGTTGGACATAATCCGACAATAGGCGGAATTTGCTCGCTTTTAGGCAAGAAGGAAGTCGATAAATTTCCTCCTTGTTCGATTTGCGGCTTAGAATTTGACGTTCATAAATTCTCAGATATTACCGATCATAGCGGCAAAATGGTAATGCTGCAGTGCCTTTAATTACGCTTTTAACGCTTCATAATTACAATCGGGCGGCTCGTTGGCGCATTAAAGCTACTTTTTGCCGAGCATTGTCATATACTCGTAAAATAAGACCATATGGCAAAATAGCAAATTATTTTTGAGATAACTTTAAATTTTAAAAAATTTCCAATGATGTGGCTCGCCTTGAAATCGTGGACTAAATGAGTCAGAAAACTAAATTTCATATTTTTAGATGATCGAGTGTTAGCACTTTCGCTTGAAATTCCATTTGCTTTGAAAAACCTTAAATTTAGATTTTAAGGATGGAAATTTCACGCTGAAATTTTCTCAAAAACATAAATTTATTGAGAAGAATAAAATTTATTAAGTAAAATTTAATAGTAGCCGTGGTATCATTCCCCAAAAATTTTGATAGGGAATTAAAATGAGACAGTACGAAACTTACAGATGCGACAAATGCGGCGCGGAGGTCGAGGTCCAGGATCTCGTCGGCGTGGTAGC
>NZ_CALKTL010000177.1 GCF_937997405.1 uncultured Campylobacter sp.
GCCATATCCCGATACGAAATTCACTAAATTTTTCGGGCGACTTTACGCGGCGGTTTTTGTGCTGTTTGCGATCACGGCGCTTAGCGTATTCGTGCTACCCGAAAATATTTTAGACGTAAGTCCCTCGTGCGCGGACTTCGTTGGATTTATGAAGCAGTTTTTTCCAAACATCGCCGCAATCGGCAAAATAAGCCCGCACACGCAGCTTGCGGAATTTTACGTCGCAGCGATGTGGGTACCTATTTTAACGGCTTTCGCGCTAAGCTGCGTGTATTGTCCGATCGCCACATTCTTATACAAAAAAGGGCTTCCCGCCGTCAAGACGCAGCTATTTGTGATATTGCTCGCTATACCTTTTGCTTACTGGGCATTAAACAATTATTTCTACGCTGATTTTGCCATAAACGGCATCCCACGCAGAGTAGGCAATGGACGGATATTTCCTACTTTTGCGAGCAGAGAGAGCCTATTTGGCTGGATATCGTTTTTCACAGCCACTTCGATGTTTATGAGTATACTTGTCGTGATTTCGCTTAGCGATATAGTCCACTGGATATATCTATCGAGAAATAAAAGCTAAATTTTATAAAATCGCGGACGAATAAAATTCTGCACCTATAACTTTCAGGGTCATTTTACGAGCGCAAAGCGAACGGGCGATTAAATTTAAACGCTCCGGCAATTAGAGCCTTTTTGCGCGGAATTTAAGCGACCAAACTACGATTAAATTTAAACCGCAAGCGACCGCTTTTAAATTTTAAATTTCACTAAATTTTAAAATTTTATTCGCGCCACGTAAGGCGGAAGGTCGTTATCTCGCCCGGCACGCTGTCGTAGGAGATAGAAAAGGAGTATTTTTTGCAGACCTCGCTTACGATGCTAAGCCCGATTCCAAAGCCGCCCTCGCTCGAATTGAAGCGCGCAAAACGCCTAAAAATTTCGCCTCCCTTTTTACTATCGATCCCCTCGCCGCTATTTGAGATCGCTAGCTCGCCGCGCCTTAGCCGTACATCCACGTAGCCGCCTGCGTTTGCGTATTTTACGGCGTTACTTAGCAGATTGTCGATCAGGCGCGAAATTTCATAGACGTTTGCGTTCATGCTCGCATCCGAAAGATCGGTTTTAAGGCTTAGTCTACGTTTTTGGATAAACGGCGCGAAGTATTCGCAGCGCGAAGCGACTAGGCTTTTTAGATCGATCGAGCTAATCTCGCCCTCCTTATTCATACCGAAGGTTAAAAACACGAGATCCTCGTAGATGCGCGAAAGCGTCTTGGCGGCAAGATCGATATTAGCGATGCGCTTGGCGTTGTATTCCCCAAGCTCTGCGTGCCGCATCGTCTCGACGCTCATGGAGATGATACTAAGCGGGGTATTGATCTCGTGGGTGCTATCCTTTATGAAGCGATTTAACGTGTCAATCTTATCGTAAAGCGGCTTTGTGCCTAGCCGCACCAGATAAAACGCCACGGCTAATATCACGCCCAAAAGCGCTATCATCATCACTGCGGTTTTGATACGAAGTGTTAAAATTTCGCCCTGCACGCTACTTCCAAGCAGAATGATTTTAGCCTTGGAAAAGGCGTTTCGCTCCTCCATATTTTGCAGATTCTCATAAATTCCTAGCCTGCCGCCACTTATAAATTCCGCTTTTAGCTTCGCTTTATCAAGCGCTCCAAGCTCACCACCGCAGCCGTAAATTTCATCAGAGTTTGGCTTAAATATACACGCGCTTACACCCTTTTCGCGCTCAAAGTCCGCTAGCGATTCCAGCCCGTCCATGCTTGCTTTCATATAGATCATCATTTTGATCTCTTTTAGCTCTTTTATCCTGTGCGAAAGTAGCGCGGCTTCGTTCATCCTGTAATTTATCTTGAAAAAATATCCCAAAAACAACGCACTTGAAATGAGATACAAAGATAAAATTTTAAGCGTTAAAGCGGTCTTTTCAGACATACAGATACCCTGCGTTACGGCGATTTATGATGTGCTCTTCGCCTAGGACGCGGCGTAGATTTTTGATATAAGTTCGCAGCGCTTCCTCGCTCGGAGTTTCGTCAAAAGCGTAGATCGCGGAGAAAATTTCATCCTTGCTTAAAAGCCTGTTTTTATTTTGTAAAAAAAGTGCCAGCAGCTCGCGCTCTTTGTTTGAAAGCGCGACGGGCACGCCCGATCTGCGTAGCTCTTTGCTTGCAAAGTAAAATTTAAACTCGTCGTCAATAGTTACAAAATCATCAAAATTGTGGCTGAAGTTTCGCTTTATGAGAGAATTAACGCGCAGCAACAGCTCTTTTAGCTCGTATGGTTTTTTGAGATAATCATCGCAGCCGCTTTTAAAACCGACCTCAAGATCATCAAGTGTATTTAGCGAGGTGGCGAATATCGCAGGGGTGCGATCGCCGCTCTTGCGTAGCTCTTTTAAAAGTGAGAATCCGTCGCCTTTGGGGATTTTTACGTCAAAGATAAAAAGATCAAATTTTTGTTCATAAGCAAGATCCGCGGCGCTTTGAGCGTCGCTGCAAACGCATACGTCAAAGCCCGCGTCTTTTAGATATTCGCCGATGAGATCGCAAAGCGTCTCATCGTCCTCTACGAGTAAAATTTTACTCACTACATCTCTTTTTTAATCTCTTTTTTCATCTCTTTTTTTGCATGAGAGCCCTTTTTGACGGCATCTTTTTTCATACCATGCGTCTCGTGCTTCATATGTTTCATCTCAGCTTTCACCTCTTTCGCACCATTATGCATTGATGTATTGGCGTCCTTCATCTCATCTTTCATGCCCATATCGGCAGCTACGGCAAAAGTGCCAGCAAATAGCGCACTAAGCGCAAACAAAGTAAGTTTTTTCATTACGTACTCCTTAAAAAAAATTAGTGGAATTATACTTCCGTAAAAGTGAAGTATGTGTGAAATTCCGAAAAAATTCAAATTTAAATTTAAACGCCTGTAATTTCAAACGCGGAGCGGCTTAAATGCGCTCGGTCGGTCGCGATCCCTGAAATTTAAATCGCCTCGCTATGGCTAGTCGAATTCTAAACGCGAATCAAAGCTAGCCAGAGCGCACGCCAACAGCGCATCGCCGAGCTTGCTTTACTGCGGCGAGATAAAAATTTAAACCGCCGGCAAAACTAATTAAATTTATAATGCCACGACTAATGCCACGACGCGCACGTCAAATCAAAAACGCCGAGCCAGCCTTTGAGTTCGCGACCTCGCGCGAGCTTTTGAATTCGCCATGCCGCGTAAGCCCTTAAATTTAGTGCGGCGCAAGCGCACAGGGCGCGAAATCGCACCTAGTTCGCGGCGCAGCTTTTGATCTCATCCTCGCTTACGATCTCGTAGATCACGCCCGCGTTTTTGATAAACTCCTCCACGCGCGCGACGTGTGAGGGCTCCACGTTGATCACGAGGCTTCCGACGACGTTTTTATCAAGCCGCTCGAGCTTGCCCCAAACGATGTTAAAATTTATCTCCAAAGCGCGCGCCATGTGCGTGATCACGCTGTCAAACGCAACCGCGGGCGGGAAAAAGAGCCTGATATTCACGCCGCTTGCGGGCAGCACCTCCTCCTCGCCTAAAAACTCCTTCATATTCTCATCCGGGTGCAAAAACAGCGAGACGATATCACCGGAGTTGCTTACGCGCCCGCCCTTAAGCAGGATCGCTCGCTGCGCGATACCCTTTACGACCTCCATCTCATGCGTGACGAGCACGATCGTGATGCCGAGCGTCTTGTTTATGCGGCGCAGAAGCGATAAAATTTGCGCGGTGGTATTGGGATCAAGCGCCGAGGTCGCCTCGTCGGATAGCAAAATTTTTGGGCTTAATGCAAGCGCGCGCGCAATCGCCACGCGCTGCTTCTGTCCGCCGCTAAGCTCACTAGGATAGGCGTTTGCTTTATCCGCAAGCCCCACGAGCTCCAAAAGCTCGGCGACGCGGCGCTTCGTGTGATCCTTTGAATATCCCCAAAATTCTAACGGCGTGGCGACGTTTTGCGCGACGCTGCGGCGGCTCATAAGCGCGAAGTGCTGAAAAATCATACCGATATTTTTGCGCAGCTCGCGGATCTGCGCGGCGTTTAGCTCTCTTACCTCCCTGCCCTCTACCTTGAGGCTTCCTTCTTGATAGTCCTCAAGGCCGTTTATGCAGCGCAGCAGCGTGCTTTTACCCGCGCCACTGCGACCGACGATGGCAAAAATTTCGCCCTGCTTTACCTCCAGACTCACATCGTCGATCACGCAGGTTTTGCCGTAAAATTTCTTTAAATTCTCTATCTTTATCACTCAGATTTCCTCGTTCATAATTCCGCCGAAACGCCCCCGGAAATTTATAAAATTTCGCGCCTTAGCTCATCTGCGCTCTTTGGCGAAAGAAGCGCTGGAGCGATGTCAAATACGCTAAACGCGCCGCGCTCGCCCCTTTGCGCCAAGCGATACGCCGCGCGGGCGTAGGCTACGAGCACGCTTGCGGTAAATTCGGGATTTGAGTCAAGCTTTAGCGAAAACTCGATCAAGTGTTTATTTTCGCCGTGCTCGCCCGTCGCGCCGCTTCGCAAAACGAAGCCTCCGTGAGGGATGCCGCCGTGCTCTTTTTTAAGCGTCGCAAGACTTACGAAATGCACGCTCGTGTCGTAGTCGGCGAAGTAGTTTGGCATCGTTTTTATCTCGCGCTCTATGCGCGCTTTATCGGCGCCGTCCTCGGCTACGACGTAGCACTCGCGTAGGTGCTTTTCGCGCGTGCTAAGTTTTGGATTTTCGCCCGCGCGGACTCGCTTCAAGGCGCTTTCTATCGGCACGGTATATTGGCGGGCATCTACGACGCCTTTGATCCTGCGGATGGCGTCGGAGTGGCCTTGGCTCACGCCTTTGCCCCAAAACGTATAACTGCTGCCGTTTTGTAGTACGCTCTCGCCGAACAGTCTATTTAGCGAAAATAGTCCAGGATCCCAGCCCACGGCGATGATACCTACATTTCCGCCCGCTTTGGCTGCGACGTCTACCGCGGCGAAGTGCTCCGGGATTTTTGCGTGCGTATCGAAGCTATCGACGACGTTAAAGCTCCGCGCAAACTCGGGCGTCTGCGTCGGCAGATCGGTCGCGCTACCGCCGCAAAGCACTAAAACATCAAATTCGCCCTTGTGCGATAAAATTTCATCTGCGCTAAACACGGGCGCGCCGCACGTTTGCACGCTGTGCGGCTCGCGGCGAGAAAATACAGCCGAAAGCTCTAAATCCTTGCTATTTCGCGCGGCAAGTTCCACGCCGCGACCTAAATTTCCATATCCCAAAACCGCTATTTTTATTTTTTCGCTCATTTTTTATCCTTCAGATTTTAAAATTTAGCGCGTAAAACGGCGCGCCGCCGATGAAATTTTACCTCAGTAGGAAATAATAAATCACATATAACCAACTTAAAAATCCGTGAATTATCGCCCACATTATGCTTTTATTGACTCCCCATGATAGTGCGACGGCTATGACCGTGCCTAAAGTAAATCCACCGATACTACCCTTTGACATATTTTTCTCCTTAATTTAAAATTTTGGCTCAAACGAGCGGGCTACTCGCCAAACGCCTTTAGCTCGTCGCATACTTTGGCGAATTTTTCCTGCGCGCTTTGCAGCCCTTCGCGGTTGGCTTCAACCACGGCTTGCGGGGCAGAGGCCACGAATTTCTCATTATTTAGCATGCCCGAGAGCTTTTCGATCTCTTTTTGCAGCTTCGCTTTTTGCGCGTTAAGGCGCAAAATCACGCCGCTAAGATCGACCCCCTCAAGTGGCACGAAGCTTTCTAAATTCTCGCTCACGTCGCGGGCGGAATTTGCGATGTTTTGCTGCGTAAATTCCACTTCATCTACCTTTGCTAGCGTTTTGATGTAGTCCGCGGCGGCGCTTAGATCGACTGCCGATTTGACGTAGGCTTTTGCTACGCGCGCATTGCCGAGCTCGATCGTCGCCTTTGCGCGGCGAATGCTAACGATCGCTTCTATAAGAAGCGAAAATAGCTCCTCGATCCGCTCGTCGCGCTCACCCTGCTGCGGGTATCGCATCACCATGATGGAGCGCGCGTCTTGCAGCCTTGTGCCGCTTAGCTCCTGATACAGATACTCACTTAGAAACGGCATAAATGGGCTTAGTAGCTTCATCGCTTCTTTAAAAATCATCCCCAGCTCGCCTATCGCGGCCTTGTCCGCCTTGCTAAGTTCGATGCCCCAGTCGCAAAACTCGTCCCAAAAAAACTTATAAAGCTCGGTCGCAGCGTCGTTGAAGCGGTATTCGTCTAAATTTTCCCGCACCGCGCCCACGCAGCAGTTAAAGCGCGAAAGCATATATTTGCCGAGGCTCGTTTTGATCCGCGCCGCGTCCAAATCGTCAAATTTAGAGGCGTTTAAAAGCAAAAATTTGCTCGCGTTATAAAGCTTATTCGTAAAATTTCGATATATCAAAAGCTTTTCGTCGCTAAGGCGCAGATCGCGCCCCTGCACGCACAAAATCGTAAGGGTAAAGCGCAAAATATCGGCGCTAAATTCGTCTATTTTTAGCAGCGGATCGACTACGTTTTTGCTCGATTTGCTCATCTTTTTGCCGTCTTTATCCTTAACCAAGGCGTGCAGGTAGATGTCGCGAAACGGCAGCTCGCCCATGGCGTTTTGGCACTGAAACATCATGCGCGCGACCCAGAAAAACAAAATGTCAAAGCCCGTAATTAGCATAGTATTCGGATAAAATTCGCTCAAATCCTCTTCAAACCACTTCTCGTTTTTCAGCGCCTCGCCATTGCCCCAGCCAAGCGTACTGATCGGCCAAAGACCGCTTGAAAACCACGTATCGAGCACGTCGGGATCTTGGGTAAAATTTTTACCGCCGCATTTCGGGCAGACATCGGGAGCTTCTCGCTCATCCGCCCACTGATGGCCGCAGTCGCAGTAAAACACGGGAATTCTATGCCCCCACCACAGCTGGCGGCTGATACACCAGTCCTTCAGCTCGCGCATCCAAGCGTTGAAGCTATTGATCCAGTGCTTCGGGAAAAATTCCGCCTCGCCCGCATTTACTCTGGCGATCGCCTCTTTTGCGATATCTGCGCGCACGAACCACTGCTGCGAGATGTACGGCTCGACGACGTTTTTGCAGCGGTAGCAGTAGCCGACTTGATTTTCGTAGTCCTCGATTTTTTCGATAAAGCCCAGCCGTTCGAGCTCCGCTACGATCTGATCGCGCGCGGCAAGTCGCTCTAAACCATTAAATTTACCGCACTGCTCGTTTAAAATTCCTTTTTCGTCAAAAACGGTGATAAACTCCAGCTCGTGGCGCTTGCCGACCTCATAATCGTTGGTATCGTGCGCGGGCGTGACCTTCACGGCGCCCGTTCCGAAGCTCATATCGACGTATTCGTCGGCGATGATCTCTATCTCGCGGCCGATTAGCGGCAGCACGACTTTTTTACCGATCAAATTTTTATAGCGTTCGTCCGCGGGATTTACCATTACGGCGGTGTCGCCGAAGTAGGTCTCGGGGCGCGTAGTAGCCACTACGATAAATTTATCTTGCTCGTCCACGAAGTAATAACGCAGATGATAAAGCTTGCCCTTGTTCTCCTTGTGCTCGACCTCTACATCGCTTAGCGCGCCGTCGTGCGTGCACCAGTTTACCATATAGTTGCCGCGCACGATGAGCCCCGCGTCGTATAGATTTACGAAGGCTTTGCGAACGGCGTTTTTAAGCCCCTCATCCATCGTAAAGCGCTGTCTGCTCCACGCAGGCGTGACGCCAAGACGCTTCATCTGCTTTACGATCTGCCCGCCGCTTTGCTCCTTCCAGTGCCAAACGTGCTTTAAAAACTCCTCGCGCCCTATCTCTTCTTTTTTGATCCCTTGCGCCAAAAGCTCGCGCTCGACGACGTTTTGCGTCGCGATGCCTGCGTGGTCTAACCCCGGCTGCCACAGCGTTTTGTAACCGTCCATTCTCTTGTATCGTGCCATAATATCTTGCAAAGTAAAAGTTAGCGAGTGCCCGATATGAAGCACTCCGGTGACGTTTGGAGGGGGCATCATAATGCAAAAGTTTTTGCCTTTTTGCTGGATATCTTTATTGCCGTCGATCTCGAAATAACCGCGCTGCTCCCAAATTTTATAAAAGCTCTCCTCTACGGCTTTCGCGTCGTAAAAATCTGCCATTTTCAGCCTTTTTTTAAAATTTTAAATTTTGCGATTTTAGCGGAATTTATGTAAAGCGCTCATTAAAGCGTGCCAATTCCGCATTATACAATAAAATGTAGTATTTAAATATATATAAAAATATCGAATTTTAGAATATTTTAGATAAAATTTTAAAAAATCATATAAAAACACTTGACATTAAAAATTCTACCTGCTATAATACCGCGAAATTTTAACCAAAAGGATTAAATATGAAGAAATTTCTTCTCGCTTCGCTTCTTAGCGCCAGCGTCGTCAGCTTCGCTCTTGCCGAAAAAATCGTAGTCGCCGCTACTCCGATACCGCATGCCGAAATTTTAGAGCAGATTAAGCCTGATCTAAAAGCCCAAGGCTACGATCTTGAGGTCAAGGTTTTCAACGACTACGTAACCCCGAACCTCGCTACCGATAGCGGCGACGTAGATGCGGGATTTTTCCAGCACGTGCCATATATGGAGGAATTTAACGCTAATAAAGGCACAAAGTTAAAAGCGACCGTGGGCGTGCACTTAGAGCCGATGGGCATCTACAGCCATAAGATTAAAAATTTAAAAGATCTTAAAAACGGCGCCAAAGTTGCCGTGCCAAACGATCCGACTAACGAAAGCCGCGCACTTGATCTGCTCGTAGCCGCGGGGCTCATCGAAGTAGATCAAAACGCCAAGCTTCGCACGCCGTTAGATGTCACGAAAAACCCTAAAAATTTAGAAATTTTAGAGCTTGAAGGCGCCGCGCTTCCACGCACCCTGGGCGATGTCGATATTGCAGTCATCAACTCAAATTTTGCCTTTAACGCAAATTTAAACCCGATCAAAGATTCGCTATTTTTAGAAAAGGCTGAGGGCAACCCTTACACAAATGTTATTAGCGTTAAAGAAGGCAACGAAAACAGCCCTAAAATCAAGGCGCTAGATAAAGCGATTCAAAGCGAGAAAGTGAAAAAATTTATCGAGACGCAATATAAAGGCGCAATCATTCCATCGTTTTAACTTCCATCTTTTAAAAATTCGGCGCACGATTCGCGCCGAATTTGCTGGCATTCGCTATTTTATTTACTATCTTTTTTTATAATTGCGCGAAATTTACCGAATAAAGGAAAAATAATGAAAAGAATTTTATCTTTCAGCTTTGTTGCCGCTATGGCTATATCTTCGCTTAATGCAGGCGTTTTGGCTACTGCAAAAGACGCGAATATCACTATTACGGATGAGGATGTTGCACCGTTTTTGGCTCAAGGTATGCAGCACGGCGGACAGGAACCAACCGCCGATGAGAAGAAAAAACTAATCGACGATCTGATCAAATACAAACTTCTAATCGCAGAGGCGAAAAAATCAGGCATTGAAAACAGCGACGAATATAAGCATCAGCTAGAGCTTGCTAAAGATGGCATCGCATTTAATCTATGGCAACGCGAACAGGCTAAAGACGTAAGCATCAGCGACGAGGAAGCTAAAAAAATTTATGATGAAAATAAACAGAATTTCATGCAACCAGATTCCGTTACCGCAAGTCATATCTTAGTAGCAGACGAAAAGGCTGCTAAAAACGCGATTGCGAAGCTATCAAAAGTCAAAAAAGAGAATTTAAAAGAGGAATTTAATAAGCTAGCCAAAGAAATTTCAATCGATCCAAGTGCGAAAGAAAACGGTGGCGATTTGGGCTCTTTTGGTAAAGGCATGATGGTGCCGGAGTTTGAAAAAGCGGCGTTTGCGCTAAAAGATGGCGAGATGAGCAAAACGCCGGTAAAGACACAATTCGGATATCATGTAATCTACAAAGAAAGCAGCAAAAAGGCTGAGACTATGCCGTTTGAAAAGGTAAAAGATCTCATCAAAAATCAGCTACTTCCAAGCAAAGTAAACAAAAAAATCGATGACAAGGCTAATGAGCTATTCGGCAAACTAAACATCGAATACGCAAAATAGTTTAATTTTAAGGCGCGAGGCTATTAAATTTATATGCAAGTTCGCTGCGGCAGTAACTTGTAGGGATAAAATTTAGCCCGCGCCTTTGTTTTATATGCGATAAATTTTGCGAAATTTTGAGCTCACTCTTATATCGACGGATTGTTAAATTTCAAGCTTATTTGCTTTGCTGATGCTAAATTTCGCGAAATTTTAAGCGTATCCGGTTTTTTATACATTAAGTCAAGGAATTCAAATGCTTTCTAATATCATAAATTTTATCGTAGAATTTGTCGCAGGCTGGGGATATCTTGGCATTTTTGTGATGATGTTTTTAGAAAGCAGCTTCTTTCCTTTCCCAAGTGAAGTCGTGATGATCCCTGCGGGCTATCTGGCCTCAAAATCACAGATGAGCTTTGCTCTAGCATTTATTTGTGGGCTTGGCGGCAGCATCACCGGCGCGCTGTTTAATTACTATCTATGCTACTTTTTTGGACGTAAGATTATCGCTAAATACGGCAAATACGTAGGCATTACCGAGGAGAAATTTGCAAAATTCGAAGCGTTTTTTAACCGCCATGGCGAAATTTCAACGTTTAACTGCCGCTTGATCCCGGGCATTCGTCAATACATCAGCCTTCCTGCGGGGCTTGCAAAGATGGATGTCTCGCGCTTCGTGCTATTTACCGGGCTTGGGGCTGCGATTTGGACATTAATACTTATGAGCTTGGGATATTTCATCGGCGAAAACGAGGAGCTAATCAAGCAAGATCTGCATCTAATTACGATCGCTCTATTCGCCGTCGTCATTATAATCTCGCTCCTATATGTTTATTTTATAAAATGCAAAAGATAGCTCCGCTCTAGTAAATACAAATACAATGAAAAATTCCATTTTATCGCCTTTAAGTTCAAATTTTTCAAATTATAATTTAAGCTAAACA
>NZ_CALKTL010000178.1 GCF_937997405.1 uncultured Campylobacter sp.
TCGGGTGGGAAGCAGATGGCCTCCAGGGCGGCGGCCATGGCCGCGTCCTGCGCCTTTGCTGCGTGCTTTTGCCAGTCGTAAAATTTCAGGTTTACCGCAGCCTGCGCGGCGATACCCTCGCTTCTGCCCGTAAATCCCAGCCCTTCGGTCGTGGTCGCTTTGACATTGACGCGCGCGCAGTTTAAAATTTCGCTTAAAACCTCCTGCATCTGCGCTTTGTAGGCTCCGATCTTTGGGCGCTGCGCGATGATCGTAATATCGGCATTTACGAGTTCATAGCCGTAGCCCCTGATGCGCCGCATTACATTTCGTAACAGCTCCTTGCTGTCCGCGCCTTTAAATTTAATGTCGCTGTCGGGGAAAAGTTCGCCGATGTCGCCTAGCATCGCCGCACCGCAGATAGCGTCGATTAGGGCATGGATCGCTACGTCGCCGTCGCTGTGTGCGATCAGCGCGAACTCGCATGGAATTTGTACGCCGCCAAGCACGATGCCCGCGCCTTTTTCAAGCGCATGCACGTCGTAACCCGTACCGCAAAAAATATCGCGCGAGCAGGGTTTTAAATTTAGCGCCGCCAGATCGCTTGCGCGCGTGATCTTAAGCGCGCCCGCTTCGCCTTTTATAAATTCCAACCGCCCGCCCGCGCTGCCGACCGCCGCGCTGTCGTCGGTAAAAATTTCGCTTCCCTCAAGCGCCTTTTTAAGTAGCGCCGTGCGCGAAAGCTGCGGCGTTTGGATGAGGCGCAGCTCCTCCCGCTTTACTACGTCCTCGCCGAGATAGGTCGTGTCATTTACGCCAAGATAGGGGCTGATGCAGTCCGCGCTGCCTAAATTTCGTATCAGCGAGGAGATCAGCTCGGGCGAAATTTGCGCGCGCGCCACGTCGCTTACGAGCACGAGCTCGCTTTCTACGAGCTTTAGCGCGTTTTTTAGCGAGCTTTGGCGATTTGCACCGCCTGGGACGAAGTGAAATTTTAAATTTGCAGAGCCGCATTCATCTGCGTCGCATTCGACTTGAGCTTTAAAATTTTCCGCGCTCCGCGGCTTGCTTGCGTCGTTTAGATCGTCTGCGCCGCATCCGATCCCGTCCCGCTCGCTTTGAAATTTATACTCGCTCGTGCCGCACTCCGCGCTTTTGCCGCGCGCCGAAGCCGAGCTGCACGCATAGAGGCGCTCGCAATAGCTCACGTCCTCCTCGTTTACGGCGATTACGATCTTTTTAAAGGGGTGCGCCTGCGCGATATTTTGCGCGACGTATTGCCAAAGCGGCAGCTCGCCCACGCGCAGCCACTGCTTTTTGACGAGGAGACCAAACCTGCTCGAATCGCCCGCGGCGAGCAAAATCAGCGATATATCTTTCAAATTTTATCCTTGAAATTTTGTTACGAAATTATACGTATTAAAAATGAAAGCAAAATTAATCGCGGCTTGCGGGCTAAAATATCTTGAGTTTAGGCGCAAATTTACGCGGTGCGGCGGCGAAATTTCAGCTTACGTTACGAAAATAAACGGCAAAAGAAAAGTAAGGATTAATGAAATTTGTTATATTATACGCGCATTTTTAAGAAGCGAGGCGAAAATGACCGAAAGCTGCGTAACGCAGATCTATTTTGCAAAAAGAGGCGAAGTGACGCCGCAGATGAGAGAGGTCGCGCAAAGCGAGCGCATGGACGTGCGGGCCTTGTGCGATCTCATCGCGCAAGGAAGAGCGATCATCCCCGCAAACGTTAATCACAAAAGCTTAAAGCCCATCGGTATCGGGCGCGCGCTGCGGTGCAAGATCAACGCAAACATCGGCTCTTCCGGCACGACGAGCGATATCGAGGGCGAGCTGGAAAAGCTTGAAGCTTGCTTAAAGTACGGCGCCGATACGGTGATGGATCTAAGCACGGGCGGCGATTTGGACGAGATCCGCGCCGCGATAATCGAGCGCTCGCCCGTACCCATAGGCACGGTGCCGATCTATCAGATGATCCATGAGCTGGGCGATATTAAAAATTTAAAAACGAGCGCTATTCTTAGCACGATCGAGAAGCAAGCGCGGCAGGGAGTGGATTATTTCACGATCCACGCGGGCTTTAAGCTCGAGTTTATGCCGCTGCTGTCCCGTCGCAAGATGGGTATCGTAAGCAGAGGAGGCTCGCTGATAGCGTCGTGGATGATGAAATTTCATAAGCAAAATCCCTTCTACGAAGCGTTTGATGAAATTTGCGATATCTGCGCCGCCTACGACGTATCGCTATCTCTAGGCGACGGCTTGCGCCCTGGCTGCTTATACGACGCGACCGATAGGGCGCAGCTTAGCGAGCTTGAAATTTTAGGCGAGCTAGCCCTGCGCGCGAATGAAAAAAACGTACAGGTGATGATCGAGGGTCCTGGGCACATTCCATTTAACGAGATCGAGTTTAATATGCAGCTAGAGCGCAAGCTCTGCCGCGACGCGCCGTTTTACGTGCTGGGGCCGCTTCCGACCGACATCGGTGCGGGCTATGATCATATAAGCTCGGCTATCGGCGGGACGATGGCTGCGTATTGCGGCGCAAGCATGCTCTGCTACGTAACGCCCAAGGAGCATCTAGGCCTTCCCAATGCAAGCGACGTCAGAGAGGGCATCATCGCACACAAAATCGCCGCTCATGCCGCAGACGTCGCGCTAGGCAAAGCGGGCGCGATAGAGCGCGATCATGCGATGAGCGATGCGAGATATGGTTTTGATTGGAACAGGCAGTTTGAGCTTAGTTTCGATCCTGCGCATGCGCGCGAGCTGCACGACGAGAGCCTGTGCGATGAAATTTACAAAGGCGCGGAGTTTTGCTCGATGTGCGGGCCGAAATTTTGCGCATATAAAATCAGTAGAAATTTAACCGAAAATAAGGAGAAAGAATGAGTAAAGACGAAGTCTTAAATTTGCTTAAAAGCGTGATCTATCCGGGCTTTTCTAAAAGCATCGTGGATTTTGGATTTGTAAAAGAGGTCGAGATCGGCGATAGAATTTTCGTAGGGATCGAAATTCCAAGCGCCAAGCCTGAGATCGCCGCAGAGCTCAGATCGGCGGTGCAAAAGGCACTCGGCGCGGACGTGGAAATTTTAATCAAACAGCCTAAGATCGCCGAGGAAAAGAGCAACTCTCGCAGCGGCAAAAATATCGCGCCGCAGATCAAGCATTTCGTGATGATCAGCAGCGGCAAGGGCGGCGTAGGCAAGAGCACGACGACGCTAAATTTAGCTATCAGCACGGCAAAGCTCGGTAAGAGAGTGGGGATTTTGGATGCCGATATTTACGGACCGAATTTGCCGCGAATGCTAGGCGAGGATAAGACGCAAGCAAGCGTCGTAGGGCAGAAGCTAAAGCCGATCTTAAGCCACGGCGTGGAGATGATGAGTATGGGCGTGCTGATGGAGGAGGGCGCGAGCCTCATCTGGCGCGGCTCGATGATAATGAAAGCGATCGAGCAGCTGCTAAAAGACGTGGCGTGGAGCGATCTGGACGTGCTGTTTTTGGATATGCCTCCGGGTACGGGCGACGCGCAACTTACGCTCGCTCAGAGCGTGCCGGTGACGGCGGGCGTGTGCGTCACGACGCCGCAGACGGTCGCGCTGGACGATAGCGCGCGCGGGCTTGATATGTTCGAAAAGCTCCACATCCCGATCGCAGGCCTTATCGAGAATATGAGCGGCTTCATCTGCCCCGATAACGGCAAGGAGTACGACATCTTCGGTCGCGGCGGCGCGCAAAAGCTGGCGCAGCGATACAACACCGAAGTAATCGGCGAGATTCCGATCGAGATCGCTATCCGCGAGGGCGGCGACAGCGGCAAGCCGGTAAGCTTCTACGCGCCAGATTCTTTGAGCGCGAAGCGCTACGAGCAGGCCGCGCGCAAGCTATGGAAAAAGATCGAGAAGATCGACCGCGAGGAGCTGGCGGATAACTCCGCGATCCAGCCAGTGATGGACGGCAAGAGCGCCTGCTCGAATTAGGGCTTTGGCGGGCGCGGCGTCAAATTTCGCGTGGAATTTTGTAGCTCGAAATTCTGCGTTAAAATTTCGCTGCGATTTTGCGCGAAATTTTATGGCGCCAGTAAAATTTTTGTGTATAGAATTTCGTGTAGAGGTTGTAGCATTAAATTTTAAAGCTTGAAATTTCGAGCTAGAATTTTATCCAAGCTTCGTTGCGTGAGGGTTCAGATAAAATTCTAAGCGCAGAATTTTACGGCGAAAATTAAATTCTAAACGCACAATTCAGCGAGGTAAAATTTGCCGTAGAATTCCGCCTTGGAGTTTTAAATGTAAAATTTTAAGCATAAAGCTTTGCCGCAGAATTTTAAAATGTGAAATTTTATCGCTAAAGCTTTGTTTTAAAATTTTAAGATGGGGCTTTAATATGAATTTTAGGCTTGAAATTTATCGCGTCTAGCTTTTTAGCGGTAGCCACAGCATTGCGCTAGTTTAAAATTTTTATTTTGCCGGGTTTCATGGCAGTGGAGCTTATCTGCGAAAGCCTCTGTAAAGCTTATTTAGGATGGAATTTTATCCGTAGCGGTCGCGGCAAGGAAATTTCTCGCGCAGCTGACATTTAAGCAGTTGGAATTTTATTCGTATAGGCAGGGAGCCAAGGCGGCAAAATCCCTAAGCCTAGGGCTTTTAGGTTTAGGGATTTTACTTTTATACGAAATAAGAAAGGTCGGTAATGAGGTTTTTGATTATTTTGGTGCTTGCATTTGCGGCGTTCGCGCAAGAGAGCAATATGCAAAAATGGGCGAGAGAGATTACTGCGGATGCGCAGATCCCGCAGGATAAGTTTTTGGCGTTTTATCTGAATAAAGATGAGCCTAAGAAGGTGGTTTTCTCTGAAAACGTCGATCGCATCAGCGTCAATTATGAAGGAAATTCCTTCCATGAAATTCCATCTCCAAATCTTATGGCGTATTGGGTCGGCGAGTTTAATTTTGACGCCGATATCGAAAAGATGGTGCTAGGAGATTACGGCTGGTCTACGCTGGTAATCGCCGTAGATGGCACGGACGTGCTAGGCGGAACATCTAGCAATCAAAAGCGCCCGCTTACGTATAAATTTAGCAAGGGCAAGCACAAGATCGAAGCGTGGTTTTTAAATGACGCGCATTCCAGCGAGCTTTTCGTGGATTTTAAAGACGTAGAGCCCTTTTATCGTCAAAAAGACGCCGTAGCCAAGATCCCTGCGGATAAGGACTACGATCTGTGTCTGGGCGCGATCTACGAAAGCGCGCAGATGAATAATCGCGTCAAGCTAAATTTAGCCAAATCCGCCAAGCCCATTGTGCTACTGCTTAGCTCATATCGCGCCGTGGAGTGGGAGATCTCAAATCCTCAAAATAACGAAATTCTAGCCGTGTTAATTTACAATCCCATTAGTAGCGTCCGTGGCGTAAGCGGTGCGTTTTACGTCGAGGATTACAGATACACGGAGGCTGCAGATGGGCTTAAATGCGAGTGTATCTCGGGTAATGTCTTTCACTGCGACGGCAGCGAGATTTATGATATGAACGGGCGCGTAAACGGGATATTTGGCAGAGGCCTAGGGGCGTTTGCCGGCAAGCACGCCGTAAATTCCTTAGATCTGCCGGGGCTTGTTATTACACCAAAAATTCTAGACGAAAGCAAAGCTCGCCTACTCTCGGTAGAAGCGGACCGCAAGAAATGCGAAAGCACGCCAATGGATGATGTGTTTAGGTAGGATGAAATTTAAAATTTGGAGGAAAAAATGAATAATAAAGATGAAAATAAGATTGAGCCACTAAGTGCTTCTGAGAGCAATAAATCGGAAGATAAAACTGATGTAAAAAACGCCCTAGCCAAAGGCGACTTAGTAGAAAAAAGAGTAACGCAAATGCTTAAGATATGTTCTTTCATAACATCCATATTTGCATTAATTGGCATTATTGGATTTATTTTTTCTTATATGCGGTATTATGGGTTTTTCACATACGAAATATTTAGTGCGAATCATATTTTGTTATTTGCCTTTTTTACATTATTGATTTTTTTAACTATTTTGGCATTATTTGGTTCAACTATAATGTATCTCTATTATAGTTTGCACAAAGATGATAGTAGTAGAAAAAGTAGAAATTTGTTTATGATATTAGCTTGGACTATTGTTGTTTTTCTGGGAATTGTTCTATATTTTGCGAACCAAGAAAATATTTTTGTGCGTTTTGTATATTGGAGTAATTGGATAGTAGGTATAATACTATTCATATCATTAATAGTACCTTTTTTACGGCGGTGCTTAAAATATGTATCTGAAATTGAAAAAGATAGGAAAATTTGGTTTGTAGCTACTATTTTTAGT
>NZ_CALKTL010000179.1 GCF_937997405.1 uncultured Campylobacter sp.
AGCTGATTTGATAATAGGAGCAGAAGCAGCTGGAAGTACAACAAGTAAATATATTCAAGTAAATGCAAAATGCCAATTTTAAAGCTAAATTTTAAAAAATACCTATAAAGATGAATTCTTGAGATCTTAACATGTTTTTGGCACGAGGTGCGAGCCGATATACGGCTACGCACTTCACTAGCATTATCGCGCTCATGCTACACGTACGCTTTACGAATCCATAGCAGTCACGCGATTAAATTTTAAAAATTATTTACCTATCCTAAAGCCATTTAGCTTCATATAAGTCGTATCTTTATGAAATGCTTCGCAGCGCTCCCTGTTGCGATTTATATTCGAGGTCTCGAAAAAATATCCATCACTATCTTGACGCAAGGTGATCGTCGCGCAAAAGATCATATCGTTTTTCAGTTTCGGTCCTACGCCATAGGTAAAGCTTTGATTGACTGCTAAGCTACGTGCCAGATCGCTATCACTAAACTGTCTGGAGCCCGTCATACTTTTAAGCATTCTAAATTCACCTTGATTGAGGTAATCTCTTTGTATATCCTTAAATACACCTTCAAGCTCGACTGCGTAGGCTTTTACTAAAACCTCATCCTTAGCACCGCTTAATTTAGGATATATTATTTTTACTATCACGAAGATTATAATAGCTAAAAATATTATCCCACTTACGCCGCCGCCTACTGCCGCACCTTTTCTCATTTTCATCATTTTACTCCTTCGTCGATGTCCTTTACCAAGGCATCTATTTTTTTATTAAGCATAAAATTTTCATAGCTTTTTTGGATATAGGCTTCAAGCAGTTCGCCCGCATCCAGATGATCGCTGCCGCGAGTTAAAATCCGCCAGTCCCTACCGAAGACCTTCGCAAAGTCATCATCCAGGCTTATCGCGTATTTTTTCGTCAAAGACTTACTCGTCAGCTGAACCGAAATTTCTTTCATTTCTCGCCTAAATTATCGCCTGCCAAAATATCGTCGATCTGCTTGCTTAGATCCTCATCGCTCATCTTGCGATATGCCAGATCATTTTCTAGCGTACCAAGCTGCATTCCCAAAGCCTCGTTTTGCGCCTTGACCGTCGCTAGCTCGGTGCGTAGCTTTTCGTTCTCGTCTCTAGCTTCGCTATAGCGTCTAATCAGCTCAGCTACTTTATTGCTTAAGCCCTCGACCTTTTTCTCTTCGTCAAAGATTGATTCCATTATTTCGCCTTTTCTGATATAATTTAAATGAAAATATTACCCAATTTTGGCTTTAAAAAAGGAAAAATTTTGCAAAATTTTAAAATCGAGAGCAAATTCTCTCCAAGCGAGGATCAAGAAAAAGCAATCGAAGGCATCGTTGCGGGCTTTCAAAGCGGCAACAAATACCAAACTCTTCTCGGCGTTACCGGCTCGGGCAAAACTTTTACCATGGCAAATATCATCAAGCGCCTCGGAATTCCTGCGCTCGTAATGACGCATAATAAATCTCTCGCAGCACAGCTTTATAGCGAATTTAAGGGCTTTTTCCCGCAAAATCACGTCGAGTACTTCATCAGCTACTACGATTATTATCAGCCCGAGGCCTACATCCCAAGGCAGGATCTTTTCATCGAAAAGGACAGCGACGTAAACCAAGAGCTCGAGCGATTGCGGCTAAGCGCCACTGCGAGCTTGCTAAGCTTCGACGATGTCATCACCGTGGCGTCGGTTTCGGCAAACTACGGCCTGGGCGATCCCGCCGAATACAAAGGCATGGTGCTGTTTTTTGAGATCGGATCAAAATTTAGCACCAAATTTTTGCTTCGCAAGCTCGTCGATATGGGTTACAAGCGCAACGACGATTTTTTTGATCGCGGGAATTTTCGCGTAAACGGCGACGTGATCGACATCTACCCCGCGTATTTTAACGATGAGGCGTTTAGGGTCGAGTTTTTCGGCGACGAGATAGAGGCGATGTATCATCTGGACGTGCTCGAAAATAAAAAGACGCAAAGCGTCAAAAAATTTATTCTCTACCCGACGAGCCAGTTCATCGTGGGCGAGCAGCGCCTGAAATCAACGATCAAAGGGATCGAGGAGGAGCTTGAGCAGAGGTTAAAATTTTTCGAGGACGCGGGCAAGCTCGTCGAGGCGCAGCGGCTTAAAGGGCGAGTGGAGTTTGATCTTGAGATGCTGGGCGCCACGGGGATGTGCAAGGGGATCGAAAACTATGCGCGCTATCTGACCGGTCAAAAGCCGGGCGAGACGCCCTATTCGCTCTTTGATTACTACGAGAGCAAGGGCAAGGACTACCTCGTTATCGTCGATGAAAGCCACGTGAGCCTGCCGCAGTTTCGCGGTATGTTCGCAGGAGATCGCAGCCGCAAAGAAACGCTCGTAGAGTACGGCTTCCGTCTGCCTAGCGCACTTGATAACCGTCCGCTGATGTTTGATGAGTTTATCAATAAAAAAGCTAAATTCCTATTCGTCTCTGCAACGCCAAATGATTACGAGCTGGATCTTAGCCGCGGAGCCGTATATGAGCAGATACTGCGCCCGACGGGGCTACTTGATCCGCAGATTATCTTAAAAGACAGCGACAACCAGGTCGAAATTTTGCACGATATGGCAAAGGAGGTCATCGCGCGCGGCGAGCGGATTTTAGTGACCGTGCTAACCAAAAAGATGGCGGAGGAGCTGAGCAAATACTATCTGGAACTTGGGCTTAAGGTCAAATATATGCACTCGGACATCGATGCGATCGAGCGCAACGAGCTCATCCGCGGTCTGCGCAGCGGCGAATACGATATGCTAATCGGTATAAATCTGCTCCGCGAGGGGCTCGATCTGCCCGAAGTAAGCCTTATCGCGATCATGGATGCCGATAAGGAGGGCTTTTTGCGCTCGCGCACCAGCCTCATTCAGACGATGGGGCGAGCCGCGCGAAACGTGAACGGGCAGGTCGTGATGTTTTGCAAAAAGATCACCGCCTCGATGCAAGAGGCGATCGACATCACCCAAAAGCGCCGTAAATTTCAAGATGAATACAACCGCGCCCACGGCATAACCCCGCATTCTGCGAGCCGCAATATCGAAGAGAGCCTAAAAATCGAGGACGGCACCGAAATTTTAAGAAAGGGTGCCAATTTAGAGAAAATGCCCGCCGCCGAGCGCGCCAAGATCGTAAAGGAGCTTCGCAAGCAGATGCTCGACGCCGCGGCCGCGCTGGAGTTTGAAAAGGCCGCAGCGCTGCGCGATGAGATCGCAAAGCTTAGGAAGCTGTAAATCGCGAGACTCGAAACGTCGTGAAATTTGCGCGTTAAATTCCACCTGGCGGAGCGCGAAATTTGCGCGCGAAATTTATACATCGATTTTCCGCTAAATTTGCGCTCCGCGCCGTTGCCATCGCATACACCCGATCCGCAATTTGCGAGCCAAATTTGCTCGCGCTTAAAATTTCTACTTTCAGCTTGCTTTGATCTCAAATTTTACTCGGCGGCGCTTGCGCGGCGATCTGCTTCATAAATTTCAAAAAAGACCGCCAAGAGCTTTAAAATTTCACGGGCAAGCTCTGCAAGCAGAATTTTAAAAAGCGTAAATTTTGCGGCAAAATTTCGCTGCGCGCCTCTTTGCTTACGGCGCTTTTTGATTCGCGTTCTGCGCGCCAAATCGCTAAATTAGCGGTGCGCGCCCCGTCCTTTCCTAGACGCGCGATCCGTAAATCTACGCGCCGAGCTTTTGATTTCAGCCCGCTTTCGATCCGCAATTTACGAGCCCGATTTGCGGCAGTCGCACTACCCCACTCTATACCGCTGCGCGCCTTTCCGTTTTTTTTGCATCTCTCCGCACCTATCTTCGACTTTTTCCTGCGCGCGCCCTGCGTTTAAATTCTGTCGCTTCGCTCGCCCAATCCGTAGCAGCTATGAGCGGGCATGCGTCCAAACGCCGAATTTTCGCGCGCTTTTTACTTGCCGTTGTGCGCGGATACTTTCAAAATTTTTCGTAGAATTCCGACGAGCCCGCACCTACATTCACGCCGCCGTCATAAACGCTAGCTTTTAAGGGCACGAAAGAGGGATCTGCGCGACACAGCGCAGGAAATGAAATTTAAACGCTGCCTTTTCAAAGTGTATCTTAGCCGCTGCGGTGCGCCACAAAATTTCAAAAAGGATAACGAGCCGCGATTAAATTTATCCGCGAGAGTGCGCCATAACGCGCCGATCTGCGCGCTACGTAAATTTTAAAATCGCCTCTAAATTTAAAATTTTATCCGCGGTTAATACTCTCTGCTGAGCTCTAAATTTTCCACGCACAGCGGTTTTTCGCCCTCAAAAATCACCCCGATGCCGAAAGGCTCGCAAATATCAAGCGCACCCTCGGCAAATCTCAGCAGCCACTGCGTATCGCGCGCGTAAAACGTGCATTGCGGCAGCTCAAACGGCAGATCGCAAACGGGCACGTCAAGCAGTCTAAGCTCATCCTCGCCCAAACGATACTCGCGCCTAAGCTCGTCTCGCAAGAAGACAAGGGCGTCTTTTACGTACCGATCGATATTTCGGGCGATCCGCCGAGCAAGCGAAATCGTCTCATCGTCCACATCCGCCGTATCTGCAGACACGAGGCAAAACGGCACCTCACCGAAGCTTTCGCTTTTTAACGCCAGTTCCGCGTACCAAATAAAGCCCTCGTCCGTTGCGACCTTTTCAAGCTCGCCAAATTCCCAAGCCTTTTTTTGCATTTTATTTCCGCCTCATATTTTCGCGTCGTTTTTTAAAATTTCGATGCTGTGCCTGTTTTTGCGCGCTGTGTTTAAATCCGCCGCCGAAATAGAATCCCGCTCGCTTCTTAAGCGGACGAGCAATGATAACGAAACAGGTTGCTTTTAAATTTTAAAATTTCAATGCAAGCCGCTTTAAAATTTCAAAAGACCCGCCGCTTGTCCGCCGCGAGCGGTAATGAAATTTTTTAAGAAAGGATTTCTATGAAATCA
>NZ_CALKTL010000180.1 GCF_937997405.1 uncultured Campylobacter sp.
CTCCCGTTGCTTCTCTGTGAAACGGTAGGAGTTCCACACGCTCCACACCGTCACCACGGCGCACAGCGAGAGGAAGACGATACCGAACAGGCGTATCTGCCTGAACGACGATTCGATGTTTCTAAGTGATTTGAATTCCATTTATATTTTCCAATTTATGATTGCACATTGATTATTTCAGCAATTTGCCGACACGTCCGACTGCGTTTCCTGCGGCTGCACCCGCCACGCTGCCCGCCATGCTTCCGGCTCGTCCCGCCATCTGGTTCACGTTGCGACCGTAACCGCCCATGCCTCCGGCTTGGATAATCCAGCCCGCAACGGTGGGAATGGTAAAGTAGCCGATGATGCCGATGCAGAGGAATACGATATACACCCCGTCGCTCGAATCCAGCGAGAAGTTCGGGTCTGCCTGCATCCGCTCGATGTCGTTTTGCAGCATCAGAACCTGTATCTTCGCCAGTATGGTGCTGAACATGTCCGATACCAAAAATATACTCGCTTTGAAATCGTATTTTTTCAAAATTTCAAAAGCGCTAGTAAAATTATTTTCAAACCCGTCGTCGAATGTGATGCAAACCGCCTTTTTAGGCAGCCGCTCTAGCGCGATAAGCTCGCTAAGCTTAAAGCTCTTAAAGCCGTTTTTCGCAAGCCACGCGATCTGTCTTTCAAAATCGGCAGGCTTCAGCCGCCATTTGTCGAATTTATCGCCCTTATGCTCCTCTACGCTATGATACATCAGCACCCGCGCCTTATGCCAGCCCTGCGGGATCCGCCACCAGTTATACCGCAGCGAAACGCCCACCGCGGCGGCAAAGATCAGAAAAGCCGCAAAATAAATCATCTGAATTTTTCTCCGTTTTTATAGACGAACTCGCGCCACTCGTAAGGATCGCTGTAAAAATCGCTCCGCTCGTTTTTATCTCTTCCGTTTGGTGCGTCGTGACGTTCGCCGCCGCTCTCGCTGCATTTTTCATCAGAAATTTCACCGCAGGCATCTGCGCCAAAGCTCTCTTCGAAGATCGTCTCAAGCATAAATTTTGTCACTCGGGCGGCATTTGCGATCCTTAGCGTCTTGGCTCTGCCGCGCTGCGCGATGTGCGCGTATTCGCCGCTAGAAAGGAGGCATTTGATCTTTGAAAAGCAATCCGCAGGATCGTCAAAATAAACTATCTCCGAGCCATCCTCGTAAAGCCGCTCAAACCCCGCGATCTTGGGGCTAAAAGTGCAGACGCCGCATCCTAAAAACTGTGCCATGCGGTCGCTCGCGCCGAGCAATTTATGAGCGCGCGCGCACTCAAGTTCGTCGTCGCGATTAAAATTTATCGCGATCTTCGCAGCCGCGATCTCGCGATGAAATTTATCGCCGAATACGGCAGGCGCGCCGAGGCTCGCAAAAATTTTAAGCCTAAGCCCCTCTTTTTCGCAGAAATCGCGCAGCAAAAGCGCAAATTTATACCTCACGTCCTCTTTATAATCACGCGCTATGTAGATCACGTCGGTCGTTTTAGCGGCGTCTAGACGTCTATCAAACGCCACGTCGGAGATGTTTGGGAAAAAGGCGAATTTCGCGCCGTATCTCGCCGAAAGATCGCGTAGCTTCAGCGCATTCGCCCAAAAAAACACGTCGATGAAGCTTAGCTTTTCGAAAAATTCCCGTTTTTCTTGCAGATGATCGACGTACCAGATCGCGATTTTGATCTTAGGAAGCGCCGATTTTATCGCCCGCAGCGCGCTAAGACCGATCTTTTCGCCCTTGCCGATTAGAAGCAGATCGGCGCCGATGTTTTCGCAGATACGCACGAGCTTGGCGTTCATCTTCTCTAGCCCGCTGTTTTTCAGCCCGCAAAAGCGCAGGCTCCGCTCCCAATCGCGGTAGCTAAAATCATAGACGAAGTGCCCGCCGCGGATGAGCCCGTGGCTGATTTTGCGCTCCATGCCGTAGAAAAAACTGCCGTCGTCGTATTCGTTGAAAATGCCGCAATGCACGATCTTTAGGCTTCGCATAACA
>NZ_CALKTL010000181.1 GCF_937997405.1 uncultured Campylobacter sp.
TAAGATGCAGCAGAGTGCTAGCAAGGCTAATTTCGCCGCTAAGCTTTAATCCGTGTTTAGAATTTTCTAATCTCAATAAGTTTAGCCGCTTAAATTTGCCGCGCGCGATAGAGATATTAAAACAGCGCGCCAAAACAAGTTAAAATTTATACCGCACGCTCCCACCTTGACACCTCTAAATAATTTTTACGTATCGGCTACATAACTGCATATACCAACAATGCGGTATTAGCGCAATCAAATATAATTCGTTACGGCTCTCTATAGCCCTTTCCGCTTCCAAAAATATCTCTTGCTGAATGCGTTTTGCGCTACATAGTAAATTAAAATTTACGCTGTGTCGCCTTGCAGCCTGGCTCTTAAATTTTACTTCGCAGTGAGTATTTTCTAGCAAATTTCAAATCTTGCGTTTTGCTTGTTGCAGGCGCAATACCTACTTTTAAAAATCCCCATTTCAAAGGAATCTGAAGTAGCGCTAGAATTTTAAATTCCCGTTCGCGCTAGCCGCGAAATTTCAAATTCGCAGACTCCGGCCAAGCACTAGTTTATGCTAGAGCCTACTTTAATCTCTTCAAAGAATTTAGCCAAGCTTGCTTATTTTAACCCGCTTCGTTGAGCTTTAAAAATTTAGATTATTTCTTTGATCGTATCGGATAATGCCTACCGCCACGGAATTGCTCAAGCCGCCCTATTACCATATGTGCAATTAAAAGCGGCGCTAACGCGGAATTAAATAGTATAAGTGGATCTGTAAAAGGTATGAAATTTAATCATAGAATTTTAAGCGCTAAGGATTTGCGATAGAATTTCGCCGCGCAAATCAAATCCCAAAGCTAGCCTAGCCTACTCGAAAACCTTCGCTTCTAAGCCATGTAGCCTTTGCAAGCCGATATCGATATATTCGTTAAGCTTCTCATTATTTTCCAGCAATTTGTCGTAATAGCTCTTGGCTCTTTCTCTCGCGGTCGCATCAGGCTCGATATACTTTAGCCCGCTTTTGAAAAATCCTTTGGATTCCACAAAATAGATCGAGTGGATCTTCTCGCAGTGCGATAGCCCTGCTTCAGTGTAGTTTAAAATCGATTCGTACGCGATGTTGCCTAACAGCTCCTGCAGCCTATTTGCGGGATTTTTGAAAAACTCGGCAAACTCCTTATACGGCGTAAAAACCTGATCCAGGTTTTTCATCGCATCGCCGTAGATACCCTTTTTCAGACGGAACATCGTCATTTCTTGAGAACTCACAAACTTCTCTATTGCTTTTATCGTATCGTTTTTATTCACTGAATTTTTCCCTTTTAAAATATGAAACGCTCGGATTATATCGTTTGTTTTATAAAAATCCGTTAAAAATCGGTTAAATTTTGCCCTAGCGTTTTAGCTAAGTTTCTTTGAGCGCTTTTTATTAAATTTCCCGCCTCAGCCGCCGCACTTCTCGCATAATCCTCGCACAAGCACACTTTTGACATTTTTTTGTGGCAAAGCTGGCATCGAAATCTCCTCCATTTTATGGCAGCTTTCGCAGATAAAATACGCTTTGGCGCCGTCGGTGAGCTCATAAAAGCTTTTATGATTATTTTCGCTGGTAATTATCAAATTTTTTTCTTCCAAAAGCGCTATATTGCGATATATCGTGGTTTTATTAGCACCCGTTTGTTCTACTAGTTCATCGTAGCTTACCGGGCATTTTTTCTCGCTTAGGATCTGCACGATCTGCACTCTAAGCGCTGTAGGAGCGATATCGTGACTCGCTAAAAAATCTTTGGGATCCATTTTACGCCTTTTTTAAAATTTAAGCGATGATAGCGAAATTTAGATAAATTTATATTAAGTTGCAACTAAGTTGCTTTTGATATACTTCCGCAATTTTTTTTTTGGAAAGGAATTTTATGAAAAAGCTTGTTTTCACGCTTTTAGCAGCTAGTTGCGTAGCATTCGCCAAACCTACGGTCACCACGACCATACTTCCTACGAAGTATTTTGTTGAACAGATCGCAGGCGATACCCTGCAGGTAAATACGATGGTTGGTAAAGGCGCTGATCCGCACACATACGAGCCTAAGCCTTCGGAGATGAAAATGCTAGAAAATAGCGATCTGTATTTTGCAGTCGGTATAGAATTTGATGAGGTCTGGCTACCAAAGCTTGCCGCATCGTATCCGAAGATGAAGATAATCCGCACCGAAGATGGCATTACCAAAATGGCTATGGCAGAGCATCACCATCACGACGAACATGATCATAGCGCACATCACGATGATCACGATCATGACGCGCATCATGAGCATGGTGACAAAGACCACGAGGCGCACGAGCACCATCATCATCACGACGGCTTAGACCCACATATCTGGCTAGATCCGCAGCTTGTAAAAATTCAAGCTAAAAATATTAAAGACGCGTTAACCAAACAGTATCCTAAGGATGCTAAAATTTATGAAGCAAATTTCGATAAATTTGCTAAAAAGCTTGATGAGCTAGACGCTTACGCAAAGCAAAAATTAGCGGGCGTCAAGGGAAAGAAATTTATGGTTTATCATCCGTCTTGGGGCTATTTCGCGCACCGATACGATTTGGAGCAGATCGCAGTCGAAGTGGAGGGCAAAGAGCCTAAGCCTGCGGATTTAGCCGAGCTAATCGAGGAAGCCAAAGAGGAAAAGATCAAGGTGATTTTCGTCGCACCGCAGTTTTCCAAAAAGGCAGCGCAAACCATCGCCGCGCAAACGGGCGCAAAGGTGATGGAGATCGATCAGCTGCCGCTAGATTGGTATGAGACGATGAAAAAGACGATCGACGTTTTCGGAGAAAATTTGTAGTTGATGAAATTTATTAAAATTTTACTTTTATCCGCGATCTTTAGCTCGCGGATATTTGCGTGCGCTCTGTGCGCCCTATACACGCCTACTGCGCACGTTAGCATTACCCCCGTCGCACAAGACGGCAAGATCGTGAGCCTGCATTTTTCGTGGCTTTTCTCTCAAAATTTTACCGATGTCATAATGCAGACCTACGATATAAATTCCAACGGCAAGCTTGAAAATAGCGAGCTTGTCGAGATAACTAAGGCGATGACCGATTACCTAACCCCCAAAAATTATCTTTGCGAGGCGGAATTCTACAATCAAGCGCCAAAAAATACAAAGCCCGCGCTTAGCAACCTCGTAGGCACGCAGATCAAGGGAAATTTTAAAAACGCAATAAGCCTCGTCAAAAAGGGCAGACTCGTGTTTGAGTTTGATCAAAAGGTCGGCTTCGAGCTGCGAAACGGCCGCGTTCTTAAAATTTCCATTAACGACGATCAGGGATTTTTCAATTTCAAAATGCTTGACGACAAGCCCATTAATCTAGGCGAGGGCTTTGTAGCGAAGCCTAATTCAAATTTAGCCACCACTTTTATAGAATTTAGCGGCGAAAAGCCAAAAATCGCAGATAAAAAATCGCCAATTTCAAGCGCGCCGAACTCCGATTTAGCGCAGAGTAGTGTTGCATCTAGCGAGCAGAGTCTTGCGGGCTCAGAGGATAAACTTGCGCAAGGCGGTCAAGCTAAACCTAATGCCAGCTCGGCGCGCAGATCAAACCAAAGATCCGTCGGCGATATTGTTTCGGAGGCTGCAGCAGAGGCGCAAAAAAATATCGCCGCTTCGGATACTCTCGCGCAGATTAATAAAGCCGCCAAAAAGGACGCGCAGGCAAAAGGTGGCCCCGCAAATTCCGACCGCTTAGGCAGCGAAAACTTAGAGGCCGCCGCAAAAAACGGCGAAAATACCGCGGCTTCTTTAGGCGATGATTCAAATTTAGCGCAAAACAGAGGCGACAGGAGCGCTGCGATAAATTTTAACGATTCCGCAAATTCTGCGCCGTCTGTAGATAAAGGCGCGGGGCAAAATTTGTCGGCGAGACGAGATAATTCTTTAAATTCCGTGCATTCTACGCAAAATCTCGCGACACCGCCCGAGGAGAGCTCTTTAAATTTAGCACAAAATAGCGCAGACAAAAACGGCGCCGCATCCGACAGCGACGATATTTCAAGTGAGCCGCAAAAAGAGGCTACGCTGGGATTTGTCGCGCAAAAGACGATGGATTTTATGAAAAGTCTCAAAACGGCGTTTCGCGCAAGCAGCGAGCATGCAAGCGCAAGCACCATCCTATGGGTCTTGGCGCTTTCTTTCATATACGGCTTTTTCCACGCGGCAGGCCCCGGGCACGCGAAGCTGCTAACGGCGAGCTATTTCCTAGCCCATGGCGGCAGCTACGTCAAAGCCTTCGGATTTGCCCTTAAAATCGGGCTTCTACACGTACTAGGAGCGCTCGTTTTAGTAAGCGCGAGCATGTTCGTGCTGCAAAATGTCGCAGGCATAGTTTCTGCAAACTCCGCCTCGATCACAACGAAAATTTCGGCACTTCTGATCATCGTCATAACGGCGCTCATCATCTACGACAAAGCTCGCCGCGTAAGATCGGGCGCCCACCACGATACGGGCTGCTCCTGCGCCGCTTGCGCTTCCGCCGCAAACACCGCAGAGACGGACTCCCACTTAAAAAATACGGCATTTGCAAACACCAGGGATTCCGCTCACGTAGCGTCAAAGAGTTATAAATTTTCTAAATTTAATATCCAAAGCGGCGAATCCGCGCAGTATTTGGATGCCAAAAATTTAGGCGCCGCAACGGCAGAGCTAAATTCGGATTCAAATTTAACCGCAAATTTACAAGAAAACTCGCCTAGCCAAAACGAGCAAAAAAAGGTCTTAAATTCTGCAAATTTAAAAAACCAAACCTCATCTCGCTCGCTACAAAATGGCGCGACCTATGGTGGTGAGAGAGGGCGAGAGTGGCTTATCGCGCTTGCTGCGGCGCTCGTGCCCTGCCCCGGCACGATCCTTATTTTTGTGCTTGCCTTCAGCCTCGGAAGCTTCGCGCTTAGCGTCGCGAGTGCGCTTTTCATCGGTTTTGGAATGAGCGTCGTGATATTTCTAGCCGCGCTTTTCGGCGCGAAAGCAAACGAACTAAGCTCAAAGCGGCTCGTAAGCCTGAAGCTTTACATCGAATTTGCGGGGCT
>NZ_CALKTL010000182.1 GCF_937997405.1 uncultured Campylobacter sp.
AATATTAAGCTTCAGACTTGAATTATAAATCGTGCAATCGCCGATTTTATCAATATTTAAAAGCGGATTATGCACGTGTCCGCAAAGGATTATTTTTGCTTTTAAAAGTCCGTGCTTTAGCACTCGAAAAAGCTCTTTATCACCAAAATCTCTGCCGCGCTCTATGGACGTTTGCGTATGTGCAGGCGGAATATGCGTAAGTAGCACGTCGCACTCTGCAAAATCCAAAATATCCGCGCAGAGATAAGGGGCGCAGCCAAATTTAATACCCTCAAGCGTCTTAATATCGCCATCCGCATAAATATTAGACGCTCGTATCCAAGAAACGTCGCCAGACTCACTCACGTCATGATTTCCGCTACATACAAAGATAGGCTTTTTAAAATTTTCTAACCACCGCTTCACCCACGCTTTTTGTCCTATGATATCTTTTTGGTTTGTGTCTATCAGATCGCCGCTTATGCAACAAATGTCAAATTCTAAGCTTAAAATTCGATCAAATTTAGCCTTATCGAAATGTAGATCACTCGCATGCAGAATTTTCATAACGTTTTTGGACTACCGCTTTTATATAATTTAGAAACCTTGCTCGCTAACGATTTTAACTTCTCTTTCATTACTTATCCGTTTTTTGAAATTCTGCGCATTATATCTAAATTTAAGTAGCCATATTCCCGTTATAAGTGAAATTGAAGCAATTTATAAAATTTAAAATTCTCATTTTGTAAATAAATTTGATAAAATTTAGCCATTTATTGATTATAATCAATTTTTTTGCCTAAATAAAATCTTAAAATTACCAACTAAATTTTTTACAAAGGATTTTCTATGAGCGACAATCTAGAGATGTTCTGTCATCAGTGCCAAATGAGCGTACCCGAGGGCTGCGGCGCAAAGGGCCAAGACAAAGGCACCTGCGGCAAAACCTCGACGCTGGCGTTACTTCAGGACACTATGGTTTTCGGACTTAAAGGCCTTAGCGCCTACCGCCACCACGCGCACGAGCTCGGCGCCGATACTAGCGCGGTCGATACCGTTATGGCGGACACGCTGTATTTTACGCTGACGAACTCAAATTTTAACTTTGACGAGCATATCGCGCAGCTGATGGCCGTCGGAAGCGCGGGCGTGCAGATGATGGATATTTTAAGCGAGGCGCATACCGCAAAATTCGGCGTACCAACCCCGGTTAAGGTAAGCCAAAACAAGGTCGAGGGCAAGGCGATTTTGGTTAGCGGACACAACCTGCATGCTCTTGAGGCGCTGCTAAAGGCGACCGAAGGCAAGGGTATCAATATCTACACTCACTCCGAGATGCTTCCTGCGCACGGCTATCCGCAGCTTCGCAAGTATCCGCACCTAAAGGGCAACGTCGGCAAGGCGTGGTTCGATCAGACTAAGCTTTTTAACGAATTTAAAGGCGCGATTTTGATGACCACGAACTGCATCGTGCCGCTTCGCTCGTCCTGTAGCTACGCAGATAGGCTGTTTGGCTACTCTATCGCGGGCACAGATGGGATCAAACATATCCAAAACGACGATTTTACGCCGCTCATCGAGTGCGCGCTTGCATGCGGCGACGTGAGTATGGACAGCGACGAGAGCTTGGTGACGGGCGGACACTACAAGACGATTTTGAGCCTCGCGCCGCAAATTTTAGACGCGATCAAATCTGGCAAAATCCGCCGCTTTTTCGTCATCGCAGGCTGCGACGCACCCGGCAAGGGACGCGAGTATTACCGCGAGCTAGCGCTCAGCCTACCGAAGGACTGCGTGATTTTGACCTCCAGCTGCGGCAAATTCCGCTTCAACGACGTGGATTTCGGAACCGTGCCCGGCACCGAGCTTCCGCGCTATATCGATCTAGGCCAGTGCAACGACAGCAACGGCGCGGTCAAGATCGCCTTGGCGCTAAGCGAGGCTACGGGCATCGCGGTAAACGATCTGCCGGTCTCGATCGTGCTGATGTGGATGGAGCAAAAGGCGGTCATCATCCTGCTTGCGCTGTTTAGCTTGGGCGTTAAGAATATCAACGTGGGCCCTACGGTGCCTGAGTTTTTCAACGACGAAATTTTGGGCTTTTTGGTTCAAAATTTCGGCCTTCGCCTAATCAGCGGCGACGCGCAGGCGGATCTGAAATACTTCCTGGGCGAATAAATTTCATAGAGAGGCAAATCGGGTAAATTTAAAATTCGGCAAAGCTTCAATTTTAAATTTACCCTTTATATAGCGCTTTTAGCGGAGCTAGCCGATCCACTCCACGGCTATTTTGCGCCGACGCTCATATTTAAATTTCACGACTATGCCGTCCTTCTTAATTTAAATTTTAAAATTTCATAATCTCACTAAATGCTTCGCAAAATTTAATTAAGTGCTTTTTTTACACATTCAAATTCCAATCGTCTTTGCTATTACAATCCTTCTTTTTCTGTGTAAGTATTTATCTTATCCGTATCGCTGCCGCTTATAGTAACCGCTATAGTGTAGCCGTCTTGATGCTTGGTATCTCATAAAATTTTCCGTATCATCTCATTGTTCGCTATCAGATATTGAAATTTAGTGCCGTTAAAATTTTAAATAAATATAGTATTTTCACAGGATTTTTAATCGGGATTTAAATACGGATTTTAATCTAAATTTTGAGATTATTTTATAAGCGCATGGCGCACGGCTTGTGGAAATAAAATTTTAAGCAGATTTTGTGCAAAACTTCAAAATGCAGCTCAAACTCGCAAACAGATAAATTCGCTGTAGCCTTGCGTTTAGAATTCAGCGCTAGTGATAAATTTTGCATCTTTACTTCGGTGCAAATTTTAAAATTCTATGCAGGAGATAAAATTATAAGCCCGCGCAATGCATGAATTCTAAAATTCCATGCCCCACACGACACATAAATTTTGAAATTTTAAAATTTCACGCCGCAGATAAAATTTAGGAATTTCCTTTTGCGGTAAAATTTTAAAACTCTACCACAAATCCGCTGTCCGCGCGGCGAGTTCCAAATCCGTCTAGAACTTAGATTTTCCTCACCAGCTCGGGGATTATCGCTTCGAAATCGACCCCTTCGTATCCGTTGCGCTCCTCGTCGCTCATCGTCTCTTTGATCGTGCTGACGACGAAATCCGCAGCGATACGAACCGCAGTTTCCAGCGACTTGCCGCGCATTATTGCGCCGAAAGCTACGGCTGCGAAAATATCGCCGGTGCCGTTAAATTTGACCGGCAGCAGCTCGTGAAAATACTCGTTCGTCTTGCCCGTGCGCGCATCGTAGCTAAAAACCCCACACTGATCGGCGATGTAGCCGATACCTTTTAAAATGACCTGCCTAGCGCCCAGCTCTCGAAGCCTTGCAAGCAGATCCATGATAAAATCCCTATCTGCCCCCTCTCGGTACGGCACGCCGGTGATCGCGCAGGCCTCCGTGATGTTGGGCGTGATGATGTCGGCTTGAGCGCACAGAAGCGCCATCATACGGGCAAAATCCTCGTTAAAGCCAGGATAAAATACGCCGTTATCGCCCATACAAGGATCGACCAAAATGGTCTTACCCGCGCCGCCGAAGCTCGCAAATAGCTCGCTCATAATCTCGATCTGTGCCGCCGAGCCCAAAAAGCCCGTGTAGATGCCGTCAAATACCACTCCGCGGTCTTTCCAGTGCGCCATGATCGCGCGTATTTGAGAGCTTAGATCGCAAAAGGTGTAGCCCGAAAAGCCCGTATGCATCGATAAAACCGCCGTAGGGATCACGCTCGTGCTCATCCCCATCGCGCTTAGTATCGGCAAGGCGACGGTTAGCGAAACCTTGCCCACGCAGGATATATCTTGAACGGTAAGAACTTTTTTCATCACAATTCCTAAAATTTTTGGCTCTATTTTACCGCTATTTATATTAAAAAGGCGAATTTAAATAAAATTTACTCTACGAATAGTCTAAATTTATATTATTTTTGGCGTTTTTCCGCTAAATTTTATCTCGGGTCCGCCGTAAATTCGGCGTATAAATTTAACGACAAAAGGCAAAAAATGATAACCGCAAAGGCCCTTTACGCATCTGCTCGCCTTAGATCGCTGCCGCTTAGCGTCTCGGGCGTACTGCTCGGCAGCGGCGCAGCATACGGCGCGGGCGTATTTAGAGCGGATATTTTCGCACTGGCGCTGCTTACGACGCTGCTGTTTCAGGTGCTAAGCGACTACGCCAACGACTACGGCGATGCGGTGAAAGGCACCGACGACGATGGCAGGCTTGGGCCGCGTCGCGCGATCCAAACCGGGCAGATGAGCGCCGAGCAGATGAAGCGCGTCATCGTCGCTACGGCACTGCTTTCGGCACTTTCGAGCCTCGCGCTAAGCGTTTTGGCGTTTGGCGAGCGGTTTTATCTCGTGCTGCTATTTTTAGCGCTGGGCGGCGCGTCGATATTTGCTGCGATCCGCTACACCGTAGGAGCCGGCGCATACGGATACCTGGGGCTCGGCGACGTTTTCGTGTTTTTGTTTTTTGGGCTACTTAGCGTGCTGGGCTCGTACTTTTTATACGCGCGTTCGCTCGATGCGGCGCTGCTGCTGCCTGCGTGCGCGTGCGGGTTGCTAAGCACGGCGGTGCTAAATTTAAATAACATGCGCGACATCCAAAACGACGCGCTAAAGGGCAAGCGCACGGTCCCCGTTCGTATCGGGCTGCGCGCCGCCAAGCGCTACCACTACGCGCTGATCGCGGGCGGAGCGGGTCTGATGCTTTGCTACTCGCTTTTGCGCGGAGATTCAGGCGTAAAACTACTCTACGTAGCTAGCTTTGCGCCGCTTATTAGGCACCTATTTTTCGTCTTAAAAGTGCGGGAATGCCGCGACTTCGACGGGCAGCTAAAGGTAGTCGCACTCTGCACATTTGCGATGTCGGCGCTGTTTTTCGTCGGGGAGATTTTGAGCTAAATTTAAACGCCGCACGGATAAAATTTACGAAATGCGGCGCGGCGGCAAAGCCCTCTTGCGCGCAAAAACACTTCGGCATAAGCTCTCATATCTTGCGACAAACCCATTTGTGCATAGAAAAGTTTCGCGGCAAACTCGCTTAATGAGAACGCATAGCACCGTATCTGCCCGCCTGGCGCGTACCACGATAAAATTTAAGAGGGCAAACTACGAAATCTCCGCGCTGTCTCGTGTCGTCAAATTAAGCGAGCATACCGCTCTTAAGTCCATACAAGCCCTGTCACACCACACTTTAATTGCCGTTTTGGCGACAGGCTGCCCGCCTTCTGCGTCAAATTTAAAAACTAGAGCATTAATTCTACAAAAGGTCCGCGTGTTTGGCGCGGTGGGCTTTGTGCTTATTGCACGGCGGCAGTTCGCACCGCAAACGTTGCTTTAGCCCTACTTTTGAGCCCTCGCGCCGCTAAAATTTTACTAAATTTTACGCACTGCCTCTTTGAAACGACGCTTACAAAACCATGTCTTTCTGTACATAGCCCCTTAAAATTCGAAGCAATTTTGCACGTTGTTTAGAACTTCGCAATCGCAATACCCGCCGTTTTGCTCGCAAAAGTCCAAAACCGCCGCTTCATTCTACGCGCGGCGAGCTCGCAAAAACTCCAACGTGAGCCTATGCGTGCCGTCGTAGCCACGATGTGCAAGCCCTAGCCCAAGAACTCAAATAGCCCCTTAAACTCCGCCCTATTCATAGACAGGCTCTTTTCAAATGCATCTCACTGCCGCTGCGCCGTGAGCTTTTTGAGTTCCTTTTTTCTGGATTTTTCCACTATTTCTCCTTTGCTGCGCCGCCTTGCCGCATGGATATCCTTTGGGCGCATTAACCTCATACCCGTCGTCCTCTGCCTCAAGCGGCATGCAAATTTCATCCAAACCATGCGCTAGCTCGTCTATACCGAAATAATGCTTATTAATTTTTAGAAGATTGAAATTATAGCAAAAGCAGAGCGCGAAATCGCAAATCCGATGATTAAATTTTATCTAGAATAAAGAGCTATGTTTTCGGCTAAATTTTGCCGTACCGAGGGATAAAATTTAGCAAATTCGGATGAAATTCTATCGAGTAGATGTGTAGAATTTGACCATAAACTAAAACAAAAGCGGCCGCGCTCGAAATACGGCCGCTAAATTTTAAAATTTTAAATTTTACTTCTCAAACGCCTTTTCTAGGCTAAACGGAAACGCCTGATAGCCCATCGCGTTGGTCATTTTGATTTCGATTGACGGCTCTTTTGCGCCCCACTCAAACTCGTTGATGTGAGGGCTAGGCACGCCGACGGGACGACCCTTGGCGATGTCAAACTGCATGCCGGCAACCGCCGAGTAAACCATCACGCTATCAAGATCGTCTTGATACTGCGCTAGCGAAGTAACCGAGCTGTACCACTCGCTGCCGCGCTGTTTGCCGTATTCCCAGACCTGCTCGACGGTTTTAGCTTTTTCGTCGATTTTATAGACGACCGCGCGGGAGTATTTCATACCCGCCATCGCAGGCTGCTCCATGCCGCGGGTGTCGCCGTTGTCAAAGACGGTGAGATACACTACGCCCTTTTTGGACTTGCTATCGATGCGAAATGCCGTATGCTGCGTCCACTGCCAGTCAAATCCACCCTTCTCGCTCTCATATCCCGGGCATTTTGAGTATTCGTCCTCGCAGACGATCTTTTTGCCGTCTTTATCTACCGGCTGGAGCAAGTAGCCCTTAAACTGATCCTTCCAGCCCTTATGCGCGCCCATTATCCATTTGACTTTTTTGTCGCGGCCGATCTTGATGACGGCGTCTTGGTGGCGGCTGGAGATGATGATACTATCGTCGCTTGGGTCGTAGTCCACGCTATTTACGTGAGCCCAGTTGCGTCCAGGGCCCGAGCCTACGATGTCGCCCCATTTTTCGTTCGTATCCATCTCGGCTAGCTCGTCCGCGCTCGCGGTGTGGCCCGCCTTGCTAGCGTCGATGTTTAAGCATACCGCGCCCTGATCGAGAGTTTTTAGCACGATGTCGCGATACGGATCGAGAATTTCATATAATCTAAAATCATCCACGACGTTGCCGTCGCGATCGACCTCGACGATGACGTCGCGCACGGTGCGGACGTTTTTGCCGTCGGCGCGCTTATAGTTGGCGTTTGCCGCGCGAAGGAAGTAGTGCCCGTTTTGCGCTACGTCCATAGAGTGCGAGAAGTCGTTGTAGCCCGCAGGCAGCTCGCGGTTAAAGATTTCGCGCCCCATTATGTCGTATTTAGCGTATCTTTGGCCATATCCCCACGTCATCGCGCCGTCGTCGTTTTGTTTAAAGCCCATCATGACGCCCGCGGAAAAAGGCTGTTTAAGGTCGTAAATTTTACTCGGCTCCAGATACCAGCGCACTTCGCCTTTGGTATCTAGGATGAAGTTGTTCGGACTATAGTTCCACTCGATCGCGCCGCCTGCAGGGTTGTTCCACACGACTTTGGTGCCTTTGCCGGTTTTATTTACGAAGTTATTTACGTAGTAAAGGCGGTTTGCAAATTTGGCGCTCGGAGCCTTTACGACTTCGATTTTATCAAACAGCGCGCCCTTTTGAGACGGCATGCCAGAGCTCTCCAAGTAGATCGCGGGAGCGTAAATTTTATAGGTTTCTTTTACGCGTTCGGTTTGACCCTTGTAAATTTTATCGTACTCGACCTCGACGGTGTTTTGATAGTCAGGGTAAAGTCCAAAAACAGGGATTCCGCCGTGCGTGCGAAGGTGTTTATCGGCGACTTTATAGCTGATAACCTGACCACCCGGCTTTGGTACGATAGTGACTTTCGCGTTTGCTAGCGTGTAGCCGCCGTTTTTGATCACCGCCGTTAGAGGCGCGATGTCGTATGGGTTTACGACTACTTCGCCGATCTTGCCCGGGATGCCGTAGTCGATGTGTGCGCCGCTAGGTCCGCCGATAGCCATCGCGTCCGTGCTTAGACCGCCTAAAAGCGCCACAGCTAGCGCAAATGAGGAAAGAGTTCGCTTCATCTTATTCTCCTTTGAATTGGTTTGATATCGTAATTTTAATCAACCTCGCTAACGTAGAAATCACGCGTTTATTAAAACTTGCTTAATTGTAAAAAATAATTTCAAATTTTGGCTTTTGTGCCAAAATTTAGTCGAAATTCTATAAATTTAATCTAAAATTTATCTTAGCGTGAGTTTTGCGGCGGCGAGAGAATATAAAATTAACGCAAACAAAATCATTTTAAGGAGCATTCCATGAACCTATTTTCTAAATTTAGCAAAGGCTTTTTAGCCGTAGCGATGTTTGGCGCCATAAGCGCTGCCGCGTTTACCGAGGGCGAGGACTACGTCAAGCTAGAAAAGCCACTATCCGTGGAGCAAAACACGCTAGTTAAGGTCTTTAGCTATGCATGCCCGTTTTGCTACAAATACGATAAAACCGTCACGCCAAAGGTCGTAGAAAAGGTCGCGGGGCTAAAATACGTGCCGTTTCATCTAAAAACCAAGGGCGAATACGGCGAGGCGGCGAGTAAAATTTTTGCCGTTTTAGCCGTGATGGACGAGGAAAAAGGCGTGAGCCTGCTAGATGAAAACTCGCTGTTTAAAAAGGCTAAATTTGCCTACTACAAAGCCTATCACGATCAAAAGCAGCGCTGGAGCGATGGTAAGGACGAGGCTGCGTTTTTAAAGACGGGGCTTGATGCGGCGGGCATTAGCGAAGCGGACTATCAAAAAAAGCTAGAGGACCCAAAGGTCGCCGAACTGCTTAAAAAATGGGACGAGAGCTACGACGTAGCGAAAATCCAAGGCGTGCCGGCCTTTGTCGTAAACGGTAAATACCTCATCATGACGAAGTCCATCAGCTCAATCGACGGCATGGCGCAGCTAATTGAAGAGCTGCTCAAAAAATAGGGCGCGGGCATGAAATTTGCGGAAAAAATAGCAAAATTCGCAGACAGCCGTCTGCCGTGGGCGATCCTCGTAGCAGTGAGCGTGGGGCTCGTGATCCTCGCGCACTCGCTGTTTCAAAACTACGTCTATATGCCGCCTTGCGAGCAGTGCGTCTATATCCGCTTTGCCTTTTTGTGCATGGCGCTAGGAGGCCTGGTCGCGATCATAAATCCTAAAAATTTGCTCCTCGCCGCGGCAGGCTACCTGCTAGCCTTTTGGGGCGCGATCCAGGGCATAATGTATAGCGTAAAGCTCGCCAAGATCCACGACGCCGTGCACGGAGACGATCCGTTCGGCGTGCAGGGCTGCTCGACCGAGCCGCACTATCCGTTTGGTTTGCCGCTTGAGCGGTGGGCGCCCGATTGGTTCTTGCCTACGGGCGACTGCGGCTACGACAGTCCGCTGGTTCCGGACGGCGTCACGCTAAGCGGCTTTCAGAAATATCTAGTGGATCTTTATGGGGACGGCTGGTACCTGATCCCATCAAGCAAATTTATGTCGATGGCCGACTGCACGCTGATCGGCTTTGGAGTCTGCTTCGTCGTGCTTGCCGCGATGTTTATTTGCAAAATTTTAACCCTCAAAAAAGCTTAAATCGGTCTAAATTTAGACCGATTTTGCTATACTCGCCGCATGAGAGCCTTACGCGAGCATAATTTTAAAATTTACTTCATCATCATTTTCGCAAGCCTTTTCGTGGTGCTTTTGGGCGTGAAAAACTACGAGGACGCCAAGGCGCAGATCACGGCGCTCGCGGATAAAAACAAGATCGCCGCTAGCGAAAATATGGTCGGAAATTTCTCGTTTTGGCTGGATGAGCGACTGCACTCGCTGGTGCGCGCGGCTAAATTTATGCAAAACGCGGGCATCTCGCAAGACGGCGAAAAGCTGAGCGACTTCATACGACTTTTCAAAGAAAACTCAGCAGAATTTGACGCTTTGCAGTTTTTGCACCAGGACGGAGAAATTTTCGTAGACGGCAAGGAGCTGGGCGACGATGAAGCTATGCCAAAGAGCCTGCGCACAGGACTTGTATGGTTTGAGGAGACCAAAAGCACGCTCGCGCCCACGGTAAATTTTATGCAGCGCCATAAAATTTTGGGCGAACCGACGTTAAATTTATGCGTGCCCGTGCTGGACGGCGGCTCGTTTGCGGGGGTGTTTTGCGGCGTGGTGAAGCTGCAAAACATACTAAAAAATATGGAAAAATTTAAGCTCGCGCCCGATTCCTACGCCTTTATCGTCACGCACGGCGGCGAAATTTTAACCCCGATGAAGGACGCGGCGCTAAAAAAGCAGATCGAGGATAAATTTAAAGAGATTTTCCTACGTGACGAGGATATCACGAGCCTAAATATCGGCTCAAATTTCATCTCCGTCGCCGAGATCCCCACGCTAAACTGGTTCATCGGCGCAGGCACCGATAACGAAAAGGAGCTCGCCGCGCTGCTTAACTCCGTGCTAAAAAACGCCCTCATCTTGCTTTTTGCGTTCGCGGCGCTGGCGCTGGTGGCAAATTTTCTCCACAACTTTATGTATTCAAAAATCAAAAACCTGCAAGACGACTACGAGGCCCTGCTCAAGCATAAAGCCCGTATGAGCGAGGCGGGCGAGCTAATCAGAGGCATAAATAATCAGTTTATTAAGCCGGTTAATTCGCTAAATTTGATGATATCAAGCCTGCTCATGCTGCAAAAAGACGGCAAGCTAGATGCCGCGACGCTAGAGAGTATGCTGCAAAAAGGACAGGCCGCGACCGTGCTTTTAAGCGACACGATCGAGATTTTTAGAAATTTTTACAAAACGAGCGACAGCCCGCAAAAATTTAGCGTGCAGCGCTGTATAAAAGACCTACTAAAGCTCATGCACACCGAGCTTAGCAAAGCAAATGTCTCGGTAAGCTTGCGCGAGTTTAAAGACGAAGAGGCCACGCAGCGGATGGGCATCGTACAGCAAATTTTACTCATCCTCATTCACAACGCAAAAGACGCGGTCGTGGAGCGATATAAAGACGAGATCGCCAAGCGGCAAGTTTTTTTGGACGTCAAATTTGAAAACGGCACGTGCAAGATAGCCGTCACGGACTACGGCAGCGGCGTGAGTAAGGAGCTTCGGGATAAAATTTTAACCCAGCCAAAAACTACCAAAAAGCAAGGAAGCGGCATCGGGCTGTATTTTGGCAAAAAGCTCGCAAACGAAAAGCTCGCAGGCGATATCAAACTACTAAGCGCGGGCGATCCGACGACGTTTGAGCTCGGCTTTGAGATAAATTTAAAGGAGTGAGATGCAAGAGCATTTAAAGCTACTTAAAGACCTGAGCGTCCTCATCGTCGAGGACGACGAGATCGCAAGGGAGCTGCTAATAGGCGGGCTAAAGCCCTACTGCCTAAGCGTCTGGGGCGCGGCAGACGGGCTAGAGGGGCTGGAGCGATTTAAAAAGCTAGCCCCCGCCGTCGTCATCACCGATATCCACATGCCCGCGATGAACGGCTTTGAGATGATGAAGGAGATGATGCGCGTCAAACCCGCGCAAAAATTTATCGTCTTTACCTCCTACGACACCGACGACAACCTCATCAAAAGCATCGAGCACGGCGCGGCATCGTTTCTAAAAAAGCCCGTCGATATCGCCGCGCTTTGCCGTCTGCTCGTGGCTCTAACCTACGAAAAGGACGAAAAGCTCGTGCGCCTGGGCCCGCAAACGAGCATAAATCTCGCCAAAGAAAAGATCTACAAAAACGGCGAGGAAATTTATCTATCATTTTTACAAAACAAGCTCTTTTGGCTCTTTGCGTACAATCTAAACAAACTCGTGAGCTACGAGATGATCGAGGAGTTCGTCTATGAGGGCGAGCAAACGAGTAAGGGCGCGATACAAAACGTCGTGCTGAGGCTGAAGCGGGAGCTGGGGGTTAAATTTAAAAACATTAGCGAGAGTGGATATATACTGCTAAGCGGCGAATAGTCTAAATTTGGCGGCTTGTCTTTTGAGCGTCTTTGAATGAGTTTGAAATTTTAAGTCTGCGGCAGACTACTTGTCTAGCCTTGACTTAAAATTTCTGCACAACATTCAAATCCATCTCAAAATACTTCGCCTTCATTTTTTATACTCAAATTTGAATCGCCGAAATATGTATCTTGAAAATGTCAAATCGGTCACGGACGACCGAACCCGCTCCCTCGCCTCGTTCGCCGCTGCCTCGTCTGACGTAAAAATACTTCACCTTAATTTTTTATGTTCAAATTTAAAGTCAAATTTTTAAATTTTAGCTCAAATTTTACTCGCCGAGATCCACTCCTTTAAAACATAAAATTTAGTCGCTATCGTGCCGCAGGGCTTAGCGATAAAATTTACTAGAAGCCTGCCGCTGCGGCTAAAATTTAATGCAGCGCGTAAAACAAAGCTTGCTTTGGCGCGGCGAAACCTATTTCGCCAGCAGCTCTTTTACCGCAGCGGCCATTTCATCGACGGAGCCGAACGAAGCCGTGTTTAAGAGATACTTACCGCTGACGACAAATGCCGGCACGCCTGAAATCACCGCGACTTCGTAGCCCGCGTCCCACTGCGCGAGCAGAGCCTGCGCCTTTTTGCTAGCCAGCGCCGCTTCATATTCGCTCATGCTCACGCCCGCGGCATCCAGCGCGGTTTTGATGAACCTTTGTTTATCACTGCCGCCGCCAAAATCGTCCTTTTTGTCGTGGATCGCTTTGTAAATCGCGAATTTCGCCTTTTTAAATTTCGACTCGTCGCTTAGCGGGCTCACATCGTCCTTTTCATCAAGCACGATGAGGGCTGCGAATATACCGCTTGCGGTCTGTCCGAACACGCCCTTGGTTTTTAGGTGCCACGGCAAAAACTCCGCCCCTTCGAGCTTTTTCATCAGCTGCGGCGTGACCGTCCTATCAAACGCATAGCAGTGCGGGCACTCGTAGTTAAAAATTTTGACGACGCTGTTTTTCGGCACGTTTAACGGCTTTTGCAGCACCTGATAATTAACGCCCTCCTCTAGCGCGTTTGCGCCTACGCCAAGCAAGCAAACGGCGGCTAAAATTCTTAAAAATTTAGCGATTTTCATAAAATTCCTTTGCGGTAAATTTTAAAGATTGTATAAAATAAAGGGTAAATTTGAGATTAAAACGAATAAAGCAGGGCTTCCCACAGAAAATATATAAAATAGCAGGCTACACCATCAACACCGCTTGAGCAAGCAGGCTAATTTATCGCTACAAGCTCTATCTCTGATCTCGCTCAAGCTCAAATTTAATAGCAAGGATTGCACACTCGCAGCTTAATTTTAAAGCATGCAATCGCTTTAATTCAATAAATTTTACTTATCAAAGGCATGTATTATCCATTTTACGCGCTCGGGATCTGTGTGATCGAAAAATAGCGTCTTATCGGTATCAAGCGCAGCAATGGCAGCCATATCATCAGGCGCAAGCGCAAAATCAAAAACATCGAAATTTTGCTTCATTCGCTCTATTTTTACACTCTTTGGAATGACGATGATGCCGCGCTGAATTAACCAGCGCAAAATAACCTGAGCTGAGCTTTTGCCGTATTTTTCACCGATACCGCTTAGCACGGCGTTTTTAAATATATCGTTTTTACCCTCGGCAAAGCTAGCCCACGACTCAAATGTTATGCCGTAGCCATCAAGCACGCGCTTTAACGCTTCACGCTGATAAAACGGATGGCACTCAAGCTGATTTACCGCAGGGATGACGCCGCTGTTTTCGCACAGATCGACGATCCGATCGGCGTAGAAGTTGCTAACGCCGATAGAGCGAATGCGCCCCTGCTCTTTTAGGCGCTTCATCGCTCGCCACGAGCCGTAAATATCGCCATATGGCTGATGAATGAGATAAAGGTCGAGGTAGTCAAGCCCTAGCTTTTTCATTGACGCATCAAAGGCCTTTAGCGCTTGTTCCTCGCCTGAATCGTTAATCCAAAGCTTAGTAGTGATAAACAACTCCTCGCGCTTTAGCCCGCCTGCAAGAGCCGTCTTAATTGCTGCACCCACGCTTTCTTCATTAAAATACGCCTTTGCCGTATCAATGCTGCGGTAGCCGACCGAGATCGCATCCTCAACGCATCTTTGCGTCTCTTTCGGATCTACCTGAAATACTCCAAATCCTAAAATCGGCATCTTGTTGCCGTCGTTTAAGGTTAAATACTGCATTTTTGCTCCTTTGCTAAAAAAATTCATCTTACATAAAAATTTAAAATTTCGCGCTTGATTTGCAAAATTCTATCCGCACCAAAGCGACAGGTGGAATTTAAAAGCTAAATTCCAACCTATCGCGAAATTTTAATAATCAAAGATATTCGGATCGATAACCATCGCACGGTATGCTACGTCGTCTCTAGACGCCGACTCCACGTCCATCTCAAATTTGACGTCATTTGTCTTCGGATCGATCTCCACAAGTACCATTTTGATCGTCTTATCGGGCTTTAGCAGATAGACGTTAGAGCTTGAGATGAAGTACGTGCTTTTATCCTTTTGCCACTCCACGACGCTCGTAACCGCGCTATAGAAGTCAAATCCGCGCTCCTTGCCAAACTCCCACGTCTGTTCTACCGTGCCCTTTTGCTCGTCGATCTTATACTCGACCGCGCGAGAGTATTTTTGCTCTTTTAACGCAGGCTGCTCCATGCCACGGCCGTCGCCGTTGTCAAATACGCTGATGTGCTTTACGGAGCCCTTGTTGTCGTAGCGCGGAGTGAGCCACGCGGTGTGCTGCGTCCACGACCAGTCGAAATCGCCCTCGCACCTTGAGTTTTCGCATTTGATTTTGTTGCCATTTTTATCCACAGGCACTAACACTTTTTCTTTAAAGTCCGCGCTCCAGCCCTCAGGCGATGCGAGGATCCATTTTACCTTTTTGTCTCTGCCGATCTTAACGATGCCTTGGTGGCGAAGCGAGAGGATGATGCCATCGTCGCTAGGGTCATATGAGATCGAGTTTACGTGCGCCCAGTTGCGTCCCGTGCCGGTCGATGTCACGTCGCCGAAAGGCAGATCGTCGCTGATTTTGATCTCTTTGGCGTCCATATCGATATTTAGGCACACGGCGCGAGCGTCAAGAGCCTTGATGAGGTTGCTGCGGTAGACGTTTTTGCCGAAAATTTCATTCAGATCCCACTCGTCCACGACCTTGCCGCTGCCGTCCACTTCGATGATGTGATCTCTGATCGTGTGCGAGAGCCTGCCGTCTGCGTGGTGGTAGTTGTATTTACCGACGCGAAGCAGTAAGTGATCGCCCTTAAGCGGCATCACCTCGTGGCTAAGGTCGATGTAGCCGCGCGGTAGCTCGCGGTTATACACCTCCTTGCCCATCATATCGTAGCGCATATATCGCTGCGCCATACCCCAGCTAAGATCGCCGTTTGGCAGCTGATGAAAGCCCATCATCATGCCGCCGTCCATCACCCTACGCTCGCTGCGGTCGTAAAATTTCTGATAGTCCAGATACCATCTGACCTCGCCCTGCGTATCGACGACGAAATTTTCCGTAAAGTCGTTCCAGCTAGCGGCACCCCCGTTTTTCCAATCAAGCGGTTTATAGACGCTCGTGATGGTGTTGTTGATGAGATAGAGCCTGTTTTTAAACGCGGGATCGACCTTTTTAACCTTCATCTTTTCATCTTTTGCATGTGGCTAAATCTATAATCGCGGCTATACGTCACGATCGGCTGAGCGTAAATTTTATACTTTTCGACCTTCTTTTCGCCGTTAAAAACGTAGCTTACCTCAACCTCGTTTAGATAGTCCGGATAGAGCCCCCAGATCGGCACGCCGTCGTGCGTCAGCAGCGCATGCTCGGAGACGTTATAGGCGATATCGATGCCGCCGTTAGGTTTACCAAGTACCCGCACACGGATATCCTTGATGTCCTTGCCCGCCCTATCAATAACGGCGGTTAGAGGTGCCACGTCGTATGGGTTGATAAACACCGAGCCAAGCTCGCCTTGGGTTTTTACCTGATGCGCCAAAACGCCCGCACTCGCAGTCTGCGGCACCGCTATAAACGCGCCGCCCGCCAAGGCCGCAGCCAAAACGATAGAACCGAAAAAATTCTTACGCATATTCGCTCCTTTTGGGTAAATTTATCAAATTTTACTACTACCGAATCACATAATAATCATACTAGCTTTAAATCAAATTTAAAGTTAAATTCTAATATATTTACTTAAATTTTAGAACGCAAGCGAAACGGGTAACAGTCTAAAATTTGATATAATTAGCCCTGCTTTATCAAATTTAAGGAGAGAAAATGCCATTCGTAAATATAAAAGTAGCCGCTCCAGAGCCTACAAAAGAGCAAAAAAAGCAAATCATCGCCGAGATTACGGACACGTTAGCGCGCGTATTAGGCAAAGACCCAGCCGCAATACTCGTGATGATCGAAACGCTCAGTATGGACAGCATCGGTAAAAGCGGTCTAAGTCTTGAGGAGATCAAACAAAATAAAGAGAAAAAATGAGCGAATTTTTATAGGATTTTGAGCTAAAAATCACGCTCGCAGCGGGCAATATGTGCGCCGCTAAGCGGTCTAAATTTACCGAACGCGCAGGCGGGCAGCAGTTTAAAAACCGCCGCCGCAAGCCGCTCTAGCAGGCGAGCATCAGGTCTCTCGCCCAAGATTATTGGCGGACGGACGATCTGAAGGCTGTCAAAGCCGAGCTCGCTCACGCGCCGCTCAATACGTCCTTTAGCGCGCAGATAAAAGCTTAGCGAGCCCTCGTTCGCACCCGGAACTGATACGAGCACGAAGCGCCGCACGCCCGGTGCTTTGCCCACTTCGCCGCTGCATAGACATAGTCCACATCCACGCGCAAAAACGCCTCGCGCTAACCCGCCTGCTTCATCGTCGTGCCAAGCGCGCAAAAAAATCTCGTCAAATTTATGCGGTGCGATATCTGAGATACCCTCAAAATCAATGATCCGCGCGTGAAGCTTAGGGTGGCAAAAGCCTATCTCGCGGCGCGTCCATACTTCTACCTCATCGTAACCCGAGCTCTCGCAAAGCTCGCGTACCAGTTCCCTGCCCACGACGCCCGTAGCGCCCAGCACCAAGGCGGATTTACCCATTTTCGCTCCTTGAATTTCTTTAAATTTTAACGCGTTGTGTGGTTAAATTTTACTTTTACCGTGCCAAAAATTTCGTCTAGTTTGCAAATAGGGCCCGAAAATTGCGCGCTTGAGCTCGCATCGCAAGTAAAATCCATAGCTCACGCGTTAAATTTCAAAGCCACGTTCGGCGCGAAATGTACATCAAATCAGCTTAAATTTTATAAGACTATACGCAGTCTAGAAGCTGCCATTTCATCGCGACGCGCTAAAAGCGTAAAAATTAGCGTTCTCCCGCGTAGTTAAATCGCGCAGCTTGCAGGCTAAACTCGAAGCTGTTTCGATCCACCGCGCCCACGCAAGCATCGCTATCATAAAGCGCGAGCAGAAATTCCGCCATCTCCTCGCTTGAGTGATAGCGTTTAAAGGCCGCGTCGTAGTCGTAGCCCGCGTCATCCGTCGCCATGGGACCGAACTCCGTCCTAGTCGCGGCGGGCGCTAGAACTTTAGCCTACATTTTGGCCTCTTTATCCTGCGCCAGCTCTCGGTGCAAGCCCTCCGTAAAGGCACTTACGAAAAACTTGCTCGCGCAGTAGGTAACGACGTTTGGTACGATGCTGTAGCCGCCCACGGAGGAGACATTGATGAGCTGGGCGGGCTTACGCTTGTAGTCGCGCACGAAGAGATGGCTTAGCAGCGTGAGCGAAATGACGTTGAGACGTAGCATCTGCGAGATTTTGGCGAGATCGCGCTCGCCGACCGCACCGCAATCCCCGAAGCCCGCATTGTTTATGAGCGCCTTTAGTTCGTAGCTTTTTAGCTCGTCCCAAAGCACTAGGACATTCTCGCTATTCGCAAGGTCGCAAATTTTAACGACTACGTCTGGTTCGGGCGAAATTTTAGCGATCTCGTCCTTTAAGCTTTGCAGAAGCTCCGCTCTGCGCGCGATTAGGATCAAATTTTCTCCGCGCCTCGCAAATGCCTTTGCCGCGGCTGCTCCGATACCAGAACTTGCGCCGGTGATGACGATATATTTTTTCATTTTTTATCCTTTTTTAGATTCTTTAGTTTGAAATTTTACCGAAGCTCGCCGCGCATTTACGCGTGCGCTCGTTTTAAATTTACAAATTTGCCGGCATTTTGCGAGGCGGTTTACTCGCCGCTTATGGGTGTGCGCTTGGTATCTACCGCTTTGCCGTCCAGATAGTACCGACCGCCGGTGACGTAGTGAAGCGTCTTTAGCTCGTCAGGGATCTTTTCAAACAGCCAGTGTCCGCCGTCAAAGATCCGCTCGTCCGCATACGCCGCGATGACCTCGCCGATGAAAAGATCATAACTCTGCTCATTGTGAGGCTCGGGGATGCGCTTGCAAACGAGCCATGCGGCGCAGCCCGCGATCAGCGGCACGCGGGAGTCATCTTTATAAAAAATTTCTACGTTTTTCATCTTGTCCGCGTTATCAAAGCGCGAGTTGTTTTCGGCGCCAAGCTCGCTAACCAGCTCCGCCTGCGCGGCCGTGGGGATCTGCACGGCGAAATACCCGCTCTTTTCGATGAGCGTCCGCGTGTACGAGCCGTTATGCGACACGATGGTAACCTTGTCGTAGTCAAGCGCCTGTGCCCACGTTATCGCCATCGCGTTGACGTCGCCATCGTATTTGGCCGATACGAGCGTGGTCGCGCCTGGGTTTGGGATATGATTTTTGTAGATCTACTTTTATGATCGCCATTTTTGCTCCTTTGATTAAATTTTTATAGACGGCAGATACCGCGAACAACCGAATCGGCTCGGTATTAATGCCCTAAATTTATGTCTTAGCCTACTGAGCAGGCCCAAGCCTTGGCGTGCTTGGATTAAATTCTTTCACGGCGCGCGAAATTTAGCGGGCTTAAAATTTCACCAGCTATTTTCTGTGGATCTTATAGCCCTTGCCGCTTTTTATTTTTAGCAGCGAAATTTTTCCGTCCTTCGAGACATAACCGCCTCCCTTTGCGCGCAAGATCACGCTCTCAGGCAGGCTCGACCAAAAAATTTCTACCCTGCTTTTATCCGCGGAAAATATCCCGTAGATCGCAAGCGTAGCGTTATCAGGGTCGTCCAGCCTCACATCCGCGACATCAAAAACCTGCACGCAGCCATTCTTGATCTTTGAAAAGCTCTGGCCCGCGGCGACCAAGCAGCCGTGCTCATCCGTGCCGCCGCCTATTATCGGTCCCTGCACGGCGGGCACTTTGCAGACGCCCTCACTAGCGCCGCAGTCCGCAGCCGCGCTTTCGCCCCTATTATCCATTGCGCTTGCCTCCTTGCCTAGCTTTGCGTCGTGCGCCGCACAGCCGCACAAAAGCGCCACCGCAAAGGCCGCAATTAAAATTTTACCTCTCATCTTTACTCCTTTAAATAAATTTTATCTGCACTCAAAGCTACTCGCGCTATTTTCGTCGCCGCCCACGTAGATAGCCACTTTTGGATACGCGCAGACCTTGATCTGCTTACCGGCACGGCTCGTGCTTTTGCCTAGCAGGCTAGATGGAGCCGTTCCCTGCTCGCGCCACGCCTCAAGCGCACTTAGCGGATCGACATCATCGATGCCGTTACCGCCGCCGCAGTGATTCATCCCAGGCAATGCAAAAAATCGCGCAAATTCATCCGCGTTCGCGTTGGTTTCCACTAGCTTTTTGAACCAATCGCGCTGATCCATCGCCGAAAACACGGGATCGGAAACGCCCGTTACGATGATGAGTTTACCGCCGTTAGCGCGGAAGCTATCTAGCTTGGTCGAAATCGCATCGTTTATCGCCGCGGTTTCGAATGTTCACTCTACGTCCTTATCGAAATCAAATTTCATCAGATCAAACTCCGGTTGCGGCGGCGTCAAGAAATAATAATTCATCGAACCCTTCTAGAGCACGATATTTCTAGCATTTGGCTCTGCCGTTTGCGAGTCGCCAAGCTTCCACATGCGCCAGCCGGGCTGATTTACTCCGGCATCATAAAACCAGCCGCTGTAAATTTGCTCGCCCTTGCTGTTTTTTGCGCCCTCAAATATCGCTTTTATCGCAGAAATTTTTTCTTTAGCTAGATCAAGTCCGCTGGGATCGAACTTGCAACGCTCCCAAGCGCCGATGATTCCGTCTTTTAGCCTATCTAGCGCATCGCATTTATCCAAAACCGCCTTGCTTAGCTTATCCAAATCCTCCTGCGTAAGGGCGTTTGCAAAAATTTTATCCCCCGCGGCGTTTTTAGGAGCGATCTTTATAAGCTGCCGGTTATCCCACTGCTCCGCGATCGCCGCGCGCGAAAGCCTAAAACCCGGATTTGCCGCGATTACGCCGTCAAATTCCAGCGGATACCTCTGCGCCGCCATCAGAGCCGAGCGTCCGCCGTTTGAGCAGCCCATAAAGTAGCTGTGTGCGGGCGCTTTTTTATACGCTGCAAAAACCAGCTGCTTTGAGACGCTCGCGACCTTGCCGATCGCCTGATAGGCATAGTCTAGCCGCGCCTGTTGCTCAAGTCCGAACTCGGGCGTAGGCGTAGGATGTCCCGAATCAGTCGTGACGACTGCATAGCCCCTCATAAGCGCGGGCGTTGCGGTGCTAGTGCGGATAGATATGGCGCCAAGAGCCGGTGCTACAAAGCCGTCCAAACCGCCTCCGCCCTGAAATAGAAGCTTGCCGTTCCAGTCGCCTGGCAAGCGCAGCTCAAATTTTATGCCGTAATGCTTGCTGTCCGAGCCCGTGCGCGAGGCTATCTAGCCGTGAATTATGCAGTGCGGTGCGGCTTTTAGCGTCTTTTTGGCTCCGCCGGTTAGCGCAGACATCCTATCGGCGCCGATTTCGCCGCTTTGATTCCAGATCGCTTCACTGATCTTTGTATCGTAAATTTTCGTGCCCTTTAGCGCCGCGCAAGCCCGCTCGTCAAAATCGCTCGCAAGCGCTCCCTGTAAACCCAAAGTAGCCGTAAAGGCCGCAACTAAAATTTTATATTTCATTGCCACTCCTTTTAAAATTTTATTAATCGTAATTCTAACATAAAAATTTATCGTGATTTTACTGCGTTTATAAAAAATGATGGAATTCCGCACTAAACGGAGCGGAATTCCAAATTTAGCTAGAAGAGCGAAGCGCCCGAGCGGTCCGCGAGATCGGGCTCACCCGTTACGCGATTTCGTAGATCGCGACGAAATACTTCGATCGCCCAAAACCAAACCGCGTGCCCGAAAAATTCCGAAACGTGCTCATACCACGGAAGCTGAAAAAGCGGTGGCGTAAGTCCTAAAAGCGGTAGCGTGATGCAATGCACCGCGATATTTATGACGATGCCAATGCGATGCCCTGAAATAGCGTAATTTTATAAAATTTCTCGGCAGCGAAGTGTGTTTAATTTTAAATTCTGCTATTGTTGCGGAGCATTAAATTTCGCGCGTGCCCTTAAAGTTCGCACGGTAAAAAATCAGCAGCGCGGCGGCTAACGCGGCAAAGCCGCAAAATAGCCCTTGGTAGCTTAAATATTCAAGCGCCTTGCCACCTACGGCAGTACCGATACCACCTCCGAAAAATATTGCCGTGCCTATGATCCCAGAGGATAGACCTTTGGCGGAGCCGCAACGAAGCGCTGCGCTTGCTAGGACCGACTGCGCGCAAACATAGCCAAATCCCAGCAAAAACGTCCCTACATATGCGGTGGCAACGAAGCAACTCGCCAAAAGGCACAGCGCCGAAGCGGACGCCAAAAAGCCGAGGGATAGAATTTCTTTTGGCGGCAACTTCTCTTTTAAATATCTAGCAGCATTTCCTGCCAAAAAGCAAGCGACGCCGTAAAGCATAAGGCAGGCTCCGGCAAAATTTGAGCTCAAGCCCAGCTTTTTAAGTAGATAAGCGCCTATGAATGAGTACGCCCCGAGCACAATTACGCCGTTACATAAAGCCAAAAAATAGCTTCTCAAAAGCGCAGCATCGCCGCGCAAGCTGGCTAGGGATTTTACGAAGCTCTCGCCTCCGCTTTTCGGAGCGTCTTTGAAATTTAGCGTAAATAGTGATACGAAAGATACCGCAGACAGCGCAGAAAAGGCTAAAAATATCTCCCTCCAAGAAAATCTAGCCACCGCCCATCCACCTAAAGCCGCACTAAGCCCCTGCCCTAAAAATACCGAACCCAGAAATATCGCTACGATTCTTTGTCTATACTTATCGTCATATGCATCGCCTATAACGCCGAGGCAGACAGCGATTATACCCGCTGCCGCGCATCCCGTGCAAAAGCGAAATAAAACAAGCCACGCTAAACTTTTTGCAGTGGAGCAAAGAAGCGTAAATATCGCCAAAAAGAGCATTAGCGAGATTAAAATTTTACCTCTGCCGTAGCGATCGCTAAGATGTCCGTAAACCGGCTGAAGTAAGCCATAGGGGATCAGATATGCCGTCAAAACTGCGGAGGCGGCGCTTACCTGCACCCCAAACGTATCTGCGATGCTAGGTAGTAGTAGCGATGCGATCCAGTTATCTGCGGCAGAGATTGTCCCCGAGGCGATGATTAAGGGTAGTAGTCCTTTTTTGCAGCGCATTTTAAATTCCTAAATTTACGTAATTTTAGCCATTATAACTCTTTTGCTAGAAAATTTGGAATTTTAGCGAACTCAGCAAATATGAGACGAAAGGAATGGATCGCGAATTCGCAGCGGGGACGCAATGCTGCGGCAAGTATAGCGCTATGGTCGGCATACAATGTGATGCATCTACCTTGAAGGGGCGAAGGCAGGCAGCAACGCGAGTAGTGAATGAATGACTAGTTTATATTTATAATCCACTTTTTTCGCGCATAAAGACCTATAAGAAATAACGCAAATTTAACAATGCCACGAAGCAGAGCTATAGCATAAGGCAAATAAGGAAAGCTCTAACTTGCAGCACGAACCCTACAATAAAATTCAAAAATTCTTTAAAATTCTACGCGGATTATGGTGTCTAAAAATCAACTAAAATTTTAAGCGCACTACTCCCGCAACACGCTTTTTAGCCACGCAATTCCGCCGTTTATCACAAGTCGCGACGAGCCATTTGTACGATCTTGTGCCGCTAGGTTAAATTTAATAGCAGCGGAGTTTTGAAATTTTACGAATGCGGGGATTTCAACGAGCGCTTGAAATTTTAACTTCGTTCGCGCAAGATCCGCCAAAGTCCGCGTCGAATGGGCTTTGGACTGTAAAATAATGATCTATCGCGCCGCATCCGTGCCCGATCTGTTCATCCCAGCCAAGCGCCCTGCGCACGAAGCCCTTGGCATGGACGACGGCTGCGGGCAGGCTAAGCCCCGCCGCCAGCGCGCACGCGATCGCGCTTGAGAGCGTGCAGCCCGTACCGTGGGTGTTTTTCGTAGCTACTTTGGATGCGGAAAACTCATGAAATTTGCCGTTTTCGTACAAAATATCGATCGCTAAATTTGTCAAATCCCCTCCCTCGCCGCTCGGTTTAAAACCAGCGCCTAGGGAGGCTGCGGATAAATTTTGTTCAAAAGAGGGCTCCGCGCTCGCAGTTAAATTTTTGCATTCGCTAGTAAAGTTTTCACTCGCAAAATTCGGACGCTCCGTCAAACCCGCAGAATTTTTGAGCGCCCCGTTTTCGCCCATCTCGCGCCCAAAAGCTTTAAAATTTCGCGCCGTATCCGCTCCCGCTGCGCCGCAAGTCTCACTCGCACCGGCGAGATCGCCGCCTTTGATCAAAATCGCGCCACCGAAAAACTGCGAGATTTTAACTGCCGCGGCTCGCATATCGGCTAAGCCTGAAATTTTCATCTCCGCCAAAACCTCGGCCTCGCGCACGTTAGGCGTGATGATCTCCGCGGCGGGGGCGAGCTTGTATTTTAGCGCATGCAGCGCGCTTTGCTTCATCAAAACTCCGCCGCTGGTGGCTACCATCACGGGATCTAAGACGACATTTTTCGCGCCGTGCTTGCTCAGGCTCTTTGCAATGGTTTCGGCAACCCTTTCATTGGAGATCATTCCGATTTTAACGGCGTCCGGAAAGATGTCGCTAAAAATCGCATCGAGCTGCGCCTCCACAAAATCTGGCGAAATGTCCAGCACGCCGAATACGCCACGCGAATTTTGCGCCGTAAGCGCCGTAATAGCGCTCATAGCAAACATCTTGTGCGCGCTTATCGTCTTGATATCGGCTTGAATGCCCGCGCCGCCGCCGCTATCAGAACCCGCGATAGTAAGAATTCTTTTCATAAAAAGCCTTTAAAATTTTAGCGCGATTATATCGAAATTCCGCTATAATTCCGTCCGATATATTATTTTACGGGCTAAATTTAAGTTTTATTTATATAGTTTTTATTATAATTTATAATTTATTCGTAATAACTATTACAAATGCAAAATTTTAACCCAAATAGAGGAAATTACATGAAAAAAGTCGCCAGTTTGATTTTCGCAGCGTTTTTAGTTTCGGGCTGCTCCTATTTCGAAAAAAAGGAGGAAAGCGGCGCGAAGCAAGGCGGCGAGACCCCCGCGCTGCCGGTCGGCGTATTTATCGCCAAATCTGCCGACGTGCCAATAATTTTGAAATTTAACGGACAGACCGTAAGCGAGCTTGAGATAATGCTGAAGCCGCAGGTTTCGGGCACCATCGAAAAGCAGCTTTTCGAGCCTGGTCGTAGCGTCAAAAAGGGCGACGTGCTCTACGAGATCGACCGCTCGCGCTACCAAGCGGCGTTTGACAGCGCAAACGCTAATCTGCAAAACGCCTCGGCAGACTACAAAAGAGCTAAAGCGCTAAAAGCTAGCAACACGATCTCTCAAAAGGACTTCGACACCGCAAAAGCAGCATTTATGGTAGCCGAAGCAAATTTTAAAAGCGCCAAGATCGATCTTGACCACTCGCTTGTAACCGCGCCTTTTGACGGCATGGCGGGCGATACGCAAAAGGACGTGGGCGCGTACGTAAGCGTGGGCGAGGATCTGGTTAGGCTTTCTAAATTTGATCCGATCGACGTGGAATTCGGTATCGCGGACGTCGATAGACTGGAGCTTGATGCAAATTTGAGAAACGGGCAATGGAAACAGCTGGGACGTCAGGTAAGCATAAATCTCGGCGGCAAGGACTACAATGGCACGCTAAGCTTCATCGATAGCGTCATCAATACAAACACAGCGTCAGTCAGCGCCAAAGCGCAAATTCCAAATCCAAACTTGGAAATTCGCCCAGGCGTTTTTACTAAAGTAAGCGTCGATGGCTTTTATCAGAAAAACGGCTTTAAAATTCCGCAAGTTGCGCTCAAGCAAGATCTTAGCAACACCATAGTCTACGTCGTGCAAGACGGAAAGGTCGCTAAAAAGGTGGTCAAAATTTCAGCGCAAGATACCCGTACGGCGACGATCTCAAGCGGACTGCAAGACGGCGATCAGATTATTTTGGATAATTTTAAAAAGATCAACGTGGGCTCCAAGGTCACTCCCGTACCCGCAAGCACCGATCCTTACGTAGCGGGGCAGCCTAACGAGCAACCGTCTCAGAGCAATTCGGAAAGCGGGAAATAATGTTTTCTAAATTTTTCATCAACCGCCCCGTTTTTGCCTGCGTCGTTTCGATCATCATCGTAATCGCGGGCGTTTTGGCTCTTAAAAATTCCTCGGTCGAGGAGTATCCGCAACTCACGCCGCCGCAAATCGTCGTTAGCGCTACATATAGCGGCGCGGATGCGCAAACGATCGCCGACGTCGTCGCAGCCCCTCTTGAAAACGCAATCAATGGCGTTGAAAATATGATCTATATGGAAAGCTCAGCAAGCTCCTCTGGTGACGTTCGTATCAACGTATACTTTCAAATCGGCACAAATCCAGCAGATGCAAAAGTCAATGTAAACAACCGCGTCACGCCAGCCCTTACACTACTTCCCGACGAGGTGCGCCGCTATGGCGTAACCGTCACCGAGCGTAGCAGTACGATGCTCGAAGTGCTTGCGTTTTACGATCCTAGCGAACAGATGGATGTCGTAGAGATGCAAAACTACGTAGCTATCAACGTCGTAGATGAGCTAAAGCGTGTACCGGGCGTCGGAGACGCTCAGGCCTTGGGTACGAAAGACTATGCTATGAGGATCTGGGTTAAGCCTGAGCTACTTAAGAAATTTAACGTTACGACTGCCGAGATAATCGCCGCAATAAGTGAGCAAAACAGCCAATACGCCGCGGGTAAGATGGGCGAGCAGCCGATGAATTTGGGCAATCCCTACGTCTATGCGATCAAGCCTGAGGGTCGTTTAAAAACCGTCGAGGAGTTTGAAAATATCATCATACGCGCGCAAAAAGATGGGAATTTCTTGCGCGTAAAAGATGTCGCCGATGTCAAACTTGGCGGCGCAAGCTACAATATATCGGCGAAATTTAACGGTAAAGAGATGGTGCCTGTGCTTATCTTTATGCAAAGCGGTGCCAACGCTCTAGCCGTAGTTGAAGCGGTAAATAAGCGTATAGACGAACTTAAACCAAATTTCCCAGGAGAGCTGACCTACGACGTCGCCTATGATACGACTAGCTTCGTAAAGGTCTCGATCGAAGAGGTCATTCATACTTTCATTGAAGCGTTAATTCTCGTCATCGTCGTTATGTATATGTTCTTAGGCAATCTTAGAGCAACGATCATTCCGACGCTTGCTGCGCCCGTATCGATCTGCGGCGCGTTTATCGGAATTTATGCCTTCGGATTTTCTATAAATTTAATCACCCTTTTCGCACTCATCCTTGCTATCGGTATCGTCGTGGACGACGCCATCATTGTAATAGAAAACGTGGAGAGAATTTTGCACGAGGAGCCGGATCTTAGCGTCAAAGAAGCTACCACGAAAGCGATGGGCGAGATCGTGGCGCCCGTCATCTCGATCGTGCTCGTGCTCTCAGCGGTTTTCGTGCCGGTTGCGTTTATGGAGGGCTTTACCGGGGTTATGCAAAGGCAATTTGCATTAACGCTCGTAGCCTCGGTATGTTTTTCAGGCTTCGTAGCCCTTACACTAACACCCGCACTTTGCGCTCTAATCTTGCAAAAAAAGGAATCCGAGGCGTTTTTCTTTATAAGATGGTTTAATAATCTTTTTAGCATCTCAACTAAAATTTATGCCGCAGGCGTCGGCATGGTTTTGCGCCACGTACTAATCAGCCTCGTTTTTGTGGGCATCATCATCTATGCGATGGTGAAGCTTCTTGTACTCACTCCTAGCGGCCTGGTGCCTAACGAGGACAAAGGCTCGATTATGGCGATGACTACGCTTCCGTCTGCATCTACTCTACCTAGGACGGAAGCCGATCAGGATTTCATCGCAAGCATCGCTAAAAAGTATCCAAACGTAAAAGATATAACCCAAATCACGGGATACGATATGCTAGCCGGAGCGCTTAGAGAAAATGCGGGAGCTTTTTTTATGAAGCTAAAAGACTGGAAAGATCGCCCGGGTGATGAAAATTCCAACTTCGCCTTAGCCGCCGCGCTAAACGGGCAGCTCTATGGCGCGGATCGCAACTCGATGACTTACGTCGTTACGCCGCCGCCTATTATGGGTCTTTCGCTTACGGGTGGATTTGAGCTCTACGCGCAAAGCACGACTGGCAAGAGCTACGATGAAATTCGCGCCGATATGGATCGCGTAACTGCCAAAGCCAATCAACACCCCGCTTTAAAGCTCGTGCGAACGACGCTGGATACCGATTTCCCGCAGTATAAGCTCTATATAGATAAAGAGAAGGTAAAAATGCTAGGCGTTAAGATAGCCGACATTTTCACCGTGCTAAATTCCACCATCGGGCAGTATTACATCAACGACTTTAACCTTATGGGTCGCACGTTTAAGGTCTATATCCGCGCTACACAAAACTACAGAGACGATCCTAACGATCTAAAATCGCTCTACGTCCGCAGCGCTAGTGGCGATCTGATACCGTTAAATTCTTTAGTGAGACTTGAGCGCTCGCTGGGTCCTGATTCCGTTAATAGATTTAACGCCTTCCCAGCAGCGCAGATTATGGGTGAGCCAAACACGGGTTATACCTCGGGTCAGGCGATTGCAGCGATCCAAGAGGTTATAAAAGAGGAGCTTCCTAGCGGATATTCTATCGGCTGGGCGGGCTCCGCGTATCAAGAGGTCAGCGAGACGGGCAAGGGCGCGCAGGCATTCGTATTCGGAATGATCTTCGTGTTTTTAATCCTGGCGGCTCAATACGAAAGGTGGCTCATGCCGCTTGCCGTGCTTACCGCCGTGCCGTTTTCGGTATTCGGAGCGCTCGTGTTTACATATTTCCGCGGGCTGAATAACGACATATATTTTCAGATCGGACTTTTGCTTCTAATCGGTCTGGCGGCGAAAAACGCGATTTTGATCGTGGAATTTGCGATGAACGAGCACCTAAACAACCACCGCCCTATCGCTGAAGCTGCCGTAGAGGCCGCCAAGATGAGGTTCCGCCCTATCGTGATGACGAGCCTTGCGTTCGGTCTCGGCGTGCTTCCGATGGTTATCGCTACCGGCGCGGGCGCTGCTAGCCGCCACGCATTAGGAACCGGCGTCGTAGGCGGAATGCTCGCGGCATCTACTATCGCGATCTTTTTCGTGCCGCTGTTTTTCTACCTGCTCGAAAGCTTCAACGCTTGGCTTGATAGACGCGGCAAAAAAGTCCAAACTAACGAGGTGAACGATGAAAATAAATAATGCTCTTTTAAGCGCCTTGACGCTTGGAATTTTACTTTGCGGCTGCAATTTCAAGCCCGTTACGCCGCAAAAGCAAACCGGCTTTAAGGCGGATTACGCAAGCACTAACGTTAGCACGCAGTGGTGGAAAAGCTTCAACGATCCGCAGCTAAACGCCCTGATCCAAAGCGCGCTGGAGCAAAATTCCGACCTGCAAACCGCACTGAATAACGTCGAGTATGCGCGCGTAAATTTGGGACTGAATAAGCTAGAATATTTGCCGAACGTAAATTTAAGCGGCAGCGCAGTACGCCAAAATAATTTCGGCAACCGGCCCGATCGCAACTCCCATGGCTCGTATCAGATCGGCGCCGTGCTAAGCTACGAGATCGATTTTTGGGGGCGCGTGCGCAACAGCGTAGATTCGGCGCGATCGCGATTTAATGCGACGAAATACGACTACGAAACCGCCAAAAATACGATTACTAGCACGGTTGCGACGACCTATTTTACGCTACTAGCACTAAAGCAGCAGGAGAAAATTTTAAAAGACAGCCTAAAAAGCTATCAAGATACGCAAAACTACCGCAAAAAGCAGCTCGATGCAGGCGCAGTTAGCGAGATCGTATTTTATCAGGCCAAAGCCGCGGTCCAAAGCGCCGAGGCAAGCCTCATAAGCGTGCAAAATCAGCTCTCCGCGGCTCAAACTTCGCTAAATATCCTAACGGGCAAGAGCTACGATGAAATTTTACGCGGTACGGCGCAGACCGCCGCGAAAATGCCTAGCGCGCCGCAGATCCCAAGCGGAATCCCAAGCGACGTGATCCTACATCGCCCCGACGTCGCAAGCTCGCTCGAAAATCTGCGCTCGAGCAACTTCTTAGTAGGCGTCGCCAAGGCAGGCTACTTCCCTACCTTCTCGCTTACCGGCTCGGCGGGATACACAAGCGGCGAGTTCGACAGGCTGTTTACCGCAAGCGCGAGCACGTGGAGCATCGGCGGCTCGCTCGTAGGGCCGCTACTTGACTTCGGCCGCCAAAAAAGGCGCGTAGAGCTTGCAAATTTAGAGCAAAACGCGAGCTTCATCGCATACGACAAAGCTCTTAAAACCGCTTTCGGCGACGTTCGCGACGCGCTTGTAGGCGTGCAAAACGCCAAACTAAGGCAGGCAAGCCTCGCCAATCTCGTCGCTTCGCAGAGCAAAATTTATTCAAACGCCTCAAGCAGGTATCAGGCGGGCTACAGCGACCATCTGGAGTTTTTGGATTCGCAGCGAAACCTACTTAGCGCGCAGCTAAATAAAGTGCAGGCAGATCTTGACGTGCTAAGCGCGACGGTAAACGCCTACAAGGCGCTCGGCGGCGGCTTTAGTATAGAAGATAGCGAAATAAAGGCGCTTTTAGGCGCCGAGCAGGACGTGCAGCCCAATATGTCCACCTTCCCGAAGGATAGAATTTTTAATTAGCTTTAAATTTACGGGCGGCGCAAAATTTTAAAATACCCGTAAATTCAAAGCGCAGCTCGGCTTTTACGGCGCAAGCGGATCGTTAAAAAATCTGCTTGCGCTTTTTAAATTTAGCCCTGCGGCGAGCGGCAAATTCCAATTTCAAAGATAATCTAAATTTTAAAATATCCGTAGCAAGGTGAAATCGCCGTTCGGCTAGGAAGCGCAAAACGGCCGGGCTTCGTGGCGTGGTAGAATTTCTAGGCAGCACGGCGAAATTACAAGCAGCTCGATAAAATTCCAAACGCTGCGGTAAAATTCTAAGCGCTGCGTTTTAAATTTAAAGGCAAAACGGATTGCGCGCCAAAACGGAATTTGGCAAAATTTTAGATTTTCGCTATAATCGCGACTTTTAATTTAGATGGGTGTCCGAGCGGTTGAAGGAGCACGCCTGGAACGCGTGTAAAGTGCAAGCTTTCGAGGGTTCGAATCCCTTCCCATCTGCCACTATCTTAAAATTTCATCCCCGCAAAGCTCTGAAATTTCGCTTTCCCACTCGACGTAAATTTTATAAATTTAAAGCCAAAATTCCATTGCCGCCACAAATTTAACGATCAAAGATAAAATTTCCTCCACCGAAAATCAAACCCCAAAGCCGCCTAAATTCTATCTCTGCGCCTGCTGTTTACCGATATTGCGCTAAAATTCCCTTTAAATTTTACTTTGAAGGAGATAAAATGAGTAAAGAAAAAAGTTGCGCCTGTGCGCACGCAAAATCCCAAAACGTAACCGACGCACCCGGCAACAACACCGTATTTATGATCTGGCGCTTTGGTGCAGACAAGACCGCCTGCAAAAAGGCTTTCGAGGGCCTTTGCGCTCTGGTAATAAATTTAAACAAGACCGCCGTTACGAGATTCGGCGCGGCTAGCGAAACAAGCTGCGTGCTGGGCGTGGGCTTTGAGGCGTGGAAAATGCTCGGCTTGCCGAAGCCTTTGCCGAAGGAGTTAAAGAATTTCGAAGAGATTAGAGGCGATAAACACGCTGCGCCCGCCACCGGAGGCGATATCCATATCCACATCAGAGCGGCGAATCAAGCCGTTTGCTACGATATGGCAAGCGAGATCAGAGCCGCGCTAAAGGACGTCGCGACGTGCGAGGAGGAGATCTGCGGCTTTAAATACTACGACGGGCGCGCTATCATCGGCTTTGTGGACGGCACCGAAAACCCGCAGGGCGCAGATCGCGACTTTTTCGCCAAGGTAGGCGACGAGGACGCGGCGTACAAGGGCGGTAGCTATCTTTTTACGCAAAAATATATCCACGATATGAGCGCGTGGAACGCCGCGGGCGTAGCCGAGCAGGAGCGCGTCATCGGCAGATCCAAGCAAAACGATATCGAGATGAGCGAGGAGATTAAGCCTAGCAACTCTCACTCCGCCGCAGCCAACGTAGGCGACGACAAAAAGGTCGTGCGCGGCAATATGCCGTTTATGCAGGGCGGCGAGACGGGAACCTACTTCATCGCCTACGCAAGCACCTTCAGTACGCTGGAGCTGATGCTTGAGAGTATGTTTATCGGCCGCCCGCGGGGCAACTACGACCGCCTACTGGATTTCAGCACCGCAAAGACGGGCGCGCTCTTTTTCGCTCCGACCTTCGATATGCTGCAGGCTTATAGCGCAGAGTAAATTTAGCTTTAAATTTAAAGGCGCGCGATGTTTTGCGATCTAAGCCCGTATCAAAGCAGGCGCTGTAAAGAGATCATAGAGGGCAAAGTCAAAAATAGTGAAAACGTCAGGGGTCTGATAGAGTTCATAGACGCTAAATTTAAAACTCGAGTAATCAGCGCGTTTTACGGCGCGGGCAGGGACTCGGCGTGGCTTAAGATCGTGCTTCGCTTCGATAAAGATGCCGCAAAAATTACTGATAAAAAGTGCATCGAGCACTACCTTGCCCGCACGCCGCTTTTCGAGAAACTAAACGGACTTAAGAGCTTTTATATCTCGGTCGAGTCCTTCGAGTCGCAGATCCGCACCGATCTGATCCAAGGCGCGGTAGAGGAGCTGCTGCGAAACCGAAACGAGCTTTTAGCGCCGCTTAAAATTTGGTATATCGCAGCGGTGTCCGACGCGCCCGTAGTTTTTTATTTAACGAGACAAGACGCGGCACGCCGCGAAGGGGGCGGAAAGATAGAGCGGCTGATAAGAAATTTTATAGAGAAAGCGCAGGACGCTAAATATCTGAGCCACATGGAATTTAAGCTGTTTTTTGACAGCAAGGAGTTCGTGGATCTTGAGTGCGGCGGAAATTTGTTCTATTATTTTAAATAAAATTTTGCAAAGGAGCGAAAATGGATGCGAAGCTTTACAGAAGGTAACGCAGCTCTCGCGGGGGCTTGAAGAGGGCGGCGTGCAGAGCCTAAAAGCAGCACTTGAGGGCGAAGGCGACGAGGTTAGCAAGACGCAAGCTCGCGTGATCTTAGGCGAATACTTCGTGATGAAGGGGATTTCGCGCAGGCTAAGGAATATCTAGGGCCCGTGGCGCAAGGCGCCTAGCGACTGCGGGATCAATACGATGACCTGCTGGATGATGAAATTTGCAGAGCCGATATGCTTTTAGATATGATCGAGCGCTTCGGGTTTTTGGCGGAATAAAACGGCTCGCGATATGCGGCGGCACAATAAGCGTCGCGGCGGCGATAGAATTTTAAGATCGAAGCGAAATGTCGAAATACTCATTTGAAACTATAGAGTGGATGCTGCTAAATGCGTCCTTGAGGGCGGCGAGCCCGAGCTTAGCTTTCGCCTACGCGGCGCAGAGTATATGATCATCGCCTACGCCGATCTCGCTGCTCATTTCAAAGATGCGCGGACGAGGCGGGTGCAAATGCAAGCGGCGAGCGGTATTTCGCTACGCTGCGAGAGCTCTACGGCGCGCCGCAGATAGACGGACGCTCGCTAAAAGAGCTCTGGAGCGAGGTGGATGATTTTTATTGCTTTGATTTTGAACTATAAGACCTCGAAATTTTATTCAGCGGTGCGGCAAGCGTACGCGGTACTGATAAATTTGAACTAAATAAAATTTTGAAAGGACGCAGACGGGCTCTGCTTGGGATTGCATCGCTAAGGCGTGCGGCGAGGTCGGCAAATTTAGCGCCGCAAAACGCCCGAGCCACTAGCGGTAAAATTTAAAACAGGAGCAAAAAAATTTAATGAAAAATTTTAACGATGAGCCGCAAAAGTCGCAAAAGCTGCAGCAGTCGCAGCCTAGGCAAGACGCCGAGCGCGGAAATCCGCCGCAATTTGACAATAAATCCCTCGTCGTCAAAGACTACAACATAATAGTATTCTTTATTTATAATATATTCTTCGCCCCCTTGGCGGTACCGGTGTTTCTGTATATAGGGGATATTTTCCCATACTATACGCCGTTTGTTCCTGTAGTATTCGCCGTCGTGTCTTATCTCAACAGCGCCCATACGCGCTTTGTTCATTTGACGAATAGGGGCATTAACTACGTTAACAAGGGCAAAATCACGAAATCTATAAAATTTGATGAGATATCACTCATAAAGCTCACCGCTACGCCGCTATTCGGACATATCGTGCCCGCTAGAAATTCCGCAGGCATTGTGCTTTCGTTCATCGTGATAGGCGTTGCGTTTACCGGATTTTTACAAAGCCTTAGAGGATTTATAATTTTTATTATGAGCCTGACGGCATTGATTTTGCCATTTTTCATCTCTAAGCTGATTTTTTCAAAGATCACGGAGGGGAAATTTAACTTCCGTGCGATCGATACTTTGATCATCTATGACGGAAAGGGCGGATTTATCAGTTTTATGATGAGTGCGGCGGACTTTGAAAGAGTTTGCCGCTACATGCTAAAAGAGCGGCAGATTAGCCCGTCAAAATTTCAAAAGCAGTTTGTGATATTTCAATGAAAGAGCCTATTAAACGATATCGGCGTTAAAATTTAAAAAGTCGTTTCGGCTTCTTAAATTGGTTTCAAGTTAAATTTGGGCGTAAATTTTATAATTTCGCATACGTTAAAATTTTACGGCTTGCGCACGCTAAAATTTTACAGCGCGCAGTACGAAATTTTAAGACGCGCGGCGCGAAATTTGAAATTTCGCGAAATGCCCTAAATTTCAAAAAATTTTACGAAATTTCGCGGAGCCCTGAAATTTGAAAAGCTCCGCAAATTTAGCTCACGCTACCACCGAATGCCCGCTTCCAGCCAAAACTGCCTGCCCGCCTCATAGACTAGATCGAGCGAGGTGTCGCTGCTAAGTCTTGCTTTGTTGCGCTTATTTAGGACGTTGTAAATGTCTAAATTCGTAAAAAATTCCACCTCGCCCGCCATCTTTTTAGCGTATCCGATGCGCGCATCCCAGCTGTAGCTTTTGCCGAGATTTACCTTTTCGTATTTATCGTATCTAGCAGGATACTTGCCCGCAGGCGTCCTGCCGGTGCGAGCGATCGCTTCTTGCGAGCCTTTAAATGATAGAAAGTTATTTACGCTGATGCCGTAGCTTGGGATTTTAGTGATGATGTTTAGGCTTGCAGTCCAAGGCCTAGCATAGTCCTGCGCCGGAAGCTCCGATAGCCTCATCAGCCTGCCGTCGTATTCGACGATCTTTTCATCTTCAAGCGTTTCTCTATCAAGCGATATGTCGTAAAGGGTGTTGTTCGTCTTCATCTTGATGTGCTCAAAGCCCAGCTCAAAGCCGTTTAGCGTCCCAAACGCCTCATAATCCTCGATCGTCTTAATGCCGAAGGTTAAAATTTTACTCTCGCTTCTGCCGTCATTAGTAAAGGTTTGATAGTTGCTTTGGTAGTTCGGATTCGGCGCTAGGCCAAGATCCCTTCGCGTGGATTTGATGATCTGATCCCTGCCCTTGCGGCTTACATATTTGCCGAAAAACTCAAAATTTCCAAGCTTTTGCTTTGCCCCGAATACCAGCTCATCCTCATAAGGCACCTTTAGCTCGTTAAATTTCGTTAGAGACGGGTCTTTTGGCAGTTGCGTCCAGTTTTGCGTATAAGCATTGCGCGGGCGCGTGTAGGTAGTGGCGAGACCCTCTCGACCTTCTCTTAATTTATAGGTAAAGAGATTGCGTCCGTAGTAGCGGTTTGCACCGAAGCTAAGAATCGAATCGCCGTCGCCGAAAATATCGTAGTAGCTGTTAAATCTCGGCGCCGCAGTCGTTTGCTTCATATAATCGTCCCTATTTAATCTTACGCCCGGTCGCAAGGTAAGATTACCGATTTTTATCTCATCCTCCAAATAAACCGCCAAGCTTTTCATATCCACCTTGGTATTGCCCTTGTAATAGCTTTTTCGCGTAAAAAACTGACCGCTTCTACCACGCCTCGCAAAAGAATCGTCTATCGAGCAGAGCTCGTCATTCGGATCGCAAGCATTTACACCCGCAGGTAGCGGTGCTATTCCGCCAGCGGTCATAAACTCCTTTTTTACGTTAAATTTAGCCTCTTGCTTTTTAAACTCAAAGCCCGTGATAAATCTATGCTTACTGCCGCCGAGATCAAATTCATTAAACTCCAGATCTGCGTTGTACGAAAAGCTCTTTTGAGTCTGATCGAGATCCCCAAAGCCGCCCTCTATCGCCGAAGCAGATAAAAATTTGCTGCCCCAATTCTTTACGTTTGAGTATTGCCAAGCCCTGTAATATTCATTCTCTGCATCGCGAGAACTCTCCAGCTTGCTGTAGGATAAAATTTGATTAAATCTAGCAAAATCGCCATCGTAGTCGGCTTTAAGCGCTAAATTTAAACCTCCCGATTTCATATCGGCGTATGAATCCTTGACATGGTCGTTAAACATCTTGTTTCGCTCGGGCGCGTAGGTTACGCTAGGCGTAATAGTTAGGCGGTCGCTTGCATACCAAAGCGCTTTTAGAAAGTAGTTGTCTATATTTCGCCTCTGAACTCGCTCGGTGATGGTCGTATCTGCGTTGTATCTTCTGTCGTAGGCCTTGAGCGGAATTTTACTTCTAGTATTTGTGTAGCCAAACATCAAGCCCAGTTCCTCGGTAACGGTGCCCTCTAAATTTAACCTAGTGATCCACTTATCGAATCTCGGCTGATTTAGCGGCGTAGCGGAGTTTTCAAAGCTCTGTTCATCGCCGTAGATATGGTATCTAGTCCAACTATCTTCGGTGTGCTGCATCGAAAACTTGCCGTGAAAGCCCGAACGAGGATCTCGCGTCTTAGCCTCCACTACGCCGCCGGTAAATCCGCCGTATTTGGCGGAGACGCCGCTATCGTGCACCTCCACGCTTCGTAAAAAATCGCTATCGATCGCCATACCTTGCGCATGTAGAGCTCCGAGGTGCGCATGAGTAGCTGAAGTAGGCGCACGACCTCCTCACCGCATACCGCGCTTACATCGCTCGCCGTGATCAGCCCGCTACAGAAGGGGCGATAGAGGAGGACCGAGAGTATGGAGTGAGCATTGAGGCCCAGCTCTCGGCAGATGAGACAAGCCACGTCGAGCTGTACGATGAGGTCAGGTATACTATGTAGACCCTCATCCTCTGGGGAGAAGCTACCAGCACG
>NZ_CALKTL010000183.1 GCF_937997405.1 uncultured Campylobacter sp.
GTTGTAGGGGCGGCGGTAATCGGTGTGGAGAACACGCCAGGTCTTGAGGTTCGCAATGACACGTTCAATAAGGGTGCCGTCGATGATGTACTGGCGGATCTGGGTCTAGGTCCCCCGTGCCGCGAGGATAAGATAAAATTTTGATCCCGTGTCGCCGCGGTAAGATAAAATTTTTGATCCCGCGTTATCGCAGCGGTAAAATTCTAATTCTGCGGCGACGGCGAGCCGAAAGCCCCGATCCTGCGGCGATAAAATTTAGGTAGCGATCCGCCGTAAGCGATAAAGTTTCTCTCTTTCACTCTCGCTTCATTTAGAGATTGTAAAATTGCGCAAAATTTAAAACGAAAGGATCAAAATGAAAATTTTCAAAGCCTTAATCTGCCTCTTTGCTTTGGCGGCGGGTTATTTAGTCGCGCTAAATGCGGCGAGCAGCAGCGCGGCGGATGCAAATTTTAAAGTAAAAGGGGGCGGCATGAACGCAAACGTGAAAGAAATTTATCTGGCAGGCGGCTGCTTTTGGGGTATGGAGGCGTATTTCAAGCAGCTTGACGGCGTAGTCGCGACGCAGGTGGGCTACGCCAACGGCAAGAGCGATAAGGCAAGCTACGAGGAGCTGCATAGCAGCGATCACGCCGAGACGCTACACTTAAAATACGACGCAAACGTCATCAGCGAGCCTGAAATTTTAGCGCATTATTTCCGCATCATCGATCCATTCTCGATCGACAAGCAGGGTAATGACCGCGGGCGCCAATACCGCACGGGCATCTACTATGCCGACGAGGCGAGCGGCGAGATCGCGCGCTATTTCATAGCGGCGCAGCAGGCAAAATTTAAAGAAAAGATCGCCGTCGAAGTGGCGCCGCTAAAGAATTTCGTCCGCGCCGAGGAGTATCATCAGGACTACCTCGGCAAAAACCCGGGCGGATACTGCCACATCGATCTGCGCCTAGCCAAAAAGCCGCTTGAGGACGATGAGAAATTTAAAGTGCAAAGCAAGGAGGAGCTGAAGAAAAATTTAACCGAGCTTCAGTATCAGGTCACGCAGGAAAAGGCGACAGAGCGGCCGTTTTCGAGCGAATACGACAAGAATTATAAAAAGGGCATCTACATCGACATCGTGTCGAAAAAGCCGCTTTTTTCATCCACTGATAAATTTGACGCGGGCTGCGGCTGGCCGAGTTTTTCAAAGCCGATAACGACCGATGCGATCGCCTATGCGCGAGACGACAGCCACGGCATGCAGCGCGTCGAGGTCTCCAGCCGCGTAGGAGGCAGCCATCTGGGGCACGTCTTTGAGGACGGACCGAGAGAGAAGGGCGGTATGAGATACTGCATCAACGGCGCGAGTTTGAAATTTATCCCGCTTGAGGAGATGGACGCGCTAGGCTACGGGGATTATAAAATTTACGTAGAGTAACGCGGGCTAGGGCTTTGGCTCGGCGATCGGTTCAGCAGTCAGTCGGTTAGTTTTATACGGCTCGACTGCCGATCGGTTGGCGGTATATCGGTTCGGCAGTCGGTCATTTTGCAACTCGGGCGTGCGCTCATCTAGTCTGCGGCTACTGCTTTTGGCGCTCGTCGGTTTTATACGGCTCCGCTATCGATAAATTTGGCGGTTGGTCGGTGATTTTACAATCACTAGCTTACGGGCATTTTATCGATCGATTTGACGGCTATACGATCGATTTTTAATCGGTCGGTTGCCGATCGGTTTGGCTGGCGGCTAAGGATGGAATTTTAAAATTCCAAATACGATAAAAATTTAGCGGTAGTGGACTTTTAAAAATTTATCGATACGGAATTTCATGCGGCGCGAGCCGCTAAATAAAAATGCGCGGACGCAGTCCGCCCCGCTAGCGTCGTCGGAGGTTGGGTGGGGTTTGGGGCGGGAAGGGGAGCGACCTCGCAATTGGGATCCCCTTCCCGCTCCAAGAAACAGAAAATACGGCATAAATTTCACAAGCCGTGGATTCAGCGATAAAATTTTGAAATTTTATCTCTTAAAATATAATAAGTGTAGCATGCTTAGCAAGAGATGCGGCGTAAAATTTGAAATTCCGCAACGAAAACGGCGTCTATGCAATGCCCGCTCTGCATCCGCGTCGCAAATTTTAAATTTAGGATAAAATTTTAATGGCTAGCCCCGCGCAAAATAGAAAAATTCCCGCATAGATCGCTAAAAACGGCGCGATTATCGCATAATGTATGACGAACTCGAAAAAATTGTAGATCAAATGCTTGCTTTTGGGCTCTTTAAATTTTAATTCTAGCGGCTCGTTCGAATTAAACGGCGTATTGGATCGCAAGATGTGCCTCGGACTAAACATCCAGCGCACCAAGTCTATTTTATTGCGCTGCATATAGTCTTTGCCAATCCCGCATACGCCGTTTATATAGCATGCAAAAGCCGCCGAAAAACAAAATGAGCCCGATGTCGATCAGTCTATCCGCCATAGCGATCTTTCCTTTGTCTTTTAAATTTAGAAATTTAGCCCGCCGTGTTTGCTCTTGCCGTTTGCCTATTGAAATTCTAATTTTGCAGGATTGCACTCTTTATCGGCTTTGCAATCTTCTAACTTTTTGATCATCTCATTCAAATATTCTTTATTGTATGCCAAATCTCGAGCCATCGTCATATATTTTATTACCTCGTCTATGTCTAAAGAGTGATAAAAGTAAGTTAGTGCGCAAAATAAGTAAGATTCGCCTATTTTGCCTACTTCACAAGCCCTAGATAATCTTTTTAATCCCATAGGGAATTTATTCATTTTGATTAACAGATTGCCCGATATGTCGCAAGATAAAGCATTTCCAATCTCATCTTTTTCAAAACAATTTTTATCAATGATAGTTAATAAACTCTGACAAGCGCTATATTTACCGTCGCCCATATTGCACTTTTTAATAAGTTGCGAGATCTCTTGTGAGAAAATTTTATCGCATCCTCCATAGGAGTGCGAAGCATCACAATCATTCAACGCCTTACCGAGCTCTTCGGCGGACATTTTATAAAACTCGTCGCTTAAAATTTTAATTCCCGCAGAATTTTGTCCTTGTGCCTCGCTTGGCTCCGTATCTTGCATCGCAAAAGCAGCCCCGCAAAGACCGAGCCACAGCACAAACGCCAAAAATACTTGCTTCATTTTCTCTCCTTCGTTCATTTCATTACTTGCTTATGATACCTAAAAAGCAATAAATTTTATTTATTTTGCGTGGGATTTGGGCTGCAAGGTCGTAAATTTTTAAGACATTTTAAATTTGCCTCGCGGAATTTTAAGTAGGTTAAATTTTAAATTCCAAAATGCAATCCTTAAGCAAGTTAAATTTCGGCGCGATACAAGGTAAATTTGAGTAGGCTAAAATTCTTGCACGTTGGAATTTAAAAGAAAAACTAGGCGTCGCGATCGGGCAAATGCGAAAAATGCGAAGCTAAAATTTATCGCATGTCGAAATTTAAACCGCCTTTTTGGTTAAATTTAAGCTAAAAACGCTATAATCCCGTTTTCTTTTATTTCGTGCGCTCGTAGCTCAGCTGGATAGAGCATTTGATTGCGGTTCAAAAGGTCGGGGATTCGAATTCCTCCGGGCGCACCATCCACAAATATCTTTTTAAACCGAGCTTCGCTATAATCCGTTAAATTTTAATCTTGGATGTCTTACTGGTTCATTCTTCTTGAGAGTAATGAATAATAAGGTATTCTTCACTATTTCGGTATTGATGATGGCTATTGCTATGATATGGTTAGGCGTTGGAACACGTGATACAGCAGTATATGTTGCCATCGCACTTGTAGGT
>NZ_CALKTL010000184.1 GCF_937997405.1 uncultured Campylobacter sp.
ATACGAAGTCAAACTGCGCCAAGGCATGAGCAAAAAAGAGGTGCTAATCGACGCCGCTACGGGCGAGCAGATCTTGCAGCGTCAAAAATAAGTGAAGGTGTGAGATGAAAAATCAAAGCTTAAAGGGTGGAGCAGATAACTCCGCCCAAACTAGTGAGGCTTTGGATGCTAGGGATTTTAGCTTAAACAAAAACGCTGACTATGGCGCCCAAAACGGAGATGCAGCTAAAAATTTAGATGAAAATGCGCAGGATTTTTCGGCAAATTTAGCGAGCGAAACAAGCGAGCGGAAACCCACGTCCTGCGAGCAAAATTCTAAAGATTTTTCCGGCGTGGAATGTTGCAAAAATCAAAAAAATTCTTCGGAAGCGAAAGATTATAAGGACGAGTGGAATTCTTTGCAGACGCAAGACTTATCAAGTGCACGAAATTTCGCTAGCGAGCAAAATTTCGCCGATACACAAAATTTTTCTGATACAAGTAATTTCGCAAGCGCGAAAGATTCTGCCAGCGCAGCAAGCTGCGCGGAGGTTTGTAATTCTTGCAAGCCAGTGCTTTGCAGCCGCTGCAAACGCGAAATCGCTAAGCAAAATTTCAAGCTTGGCTGCGTAGGATTTGGGCTTTTTGCGCTAAATATCGCAGCAGGCGCGCTAAATTTTTTAGGAAGATTAGGAAGCGTAGCGGATAAAAAGGCAAGCGAGATTAGAGCTAGGCAAAAGGCGCCTGCGAATTAGCGCAGCTCCCAACGCTACTGAAATTTAGTGGTGCATAAAGCGAGCAGGTTTACACATCCAAAGCACCGCAAAATTTATACGTTTTTGGCTAAAATGGCGGATTAGAATTAGCAAAATTTTAAAGGAGCACTTTGAAAATTTTACTTGTCGAGGATGAAAAAGATCTAAATCAAATCATCGCAAAATGTCTGAAAAAGGACGGCTACAGCGTAGATTGCGCCTTTTGCGGCAAGGAAGCACTAGAGTTTTTGGATGTCGCAAAATATGACGCTATCGTGCTTGATGCGATGATGCCTGTGATGGACGGCTTTGAGTTTTTGAAGGCGGTGCGGGCGCGCAGACTGGGCACGCCGGTTTTATTTTTAACTGCGAGGGGCGCCAAAGAAGATATCATCGCAGGGCTTGATATGGGCGCAGACGATTATATGGTTAAGCCCTTTGATTTTCGTGAGCTTTTGGCGCGACTTCGCGCAATTATCAGGCGCAAAAACGCTACTGCGGATAACGAAATTATCATAAGGCAAGTGTGCCTAAATCTAAGCAAAAAATCGGTCGTCTGCGCGGGTGAGGTAGTGGAGCTAACGGGTAAGGAATATAGAATTTTAGAGCTTTTGATGCTAAATCGCGGTGCGATTTTAAGCCGCGAACAAATCGGCGAGAGCATTTGGGATTTTAGCGGCGAAGCAAGCTCAAATGTTATCGATGTTTTAATCAAAAATATCCGCAAAAAGCTAGGCGAGCACGGCGATATAATAGAAACGAAGCGAGGGCTTGGCTATGTCGTGGCAAAATAGCAAGATTTGTATCAAAATTTCGGCGATTGCGAAGCAGATTTTTGTCACCACGGCGCTTTTCATATTAAAATTCGTGCGAAATTTTAAACAGAATTTTACGCATAATTTTGCGTGTTTAAAGAAAAGCCGCAAGAAAAATCCCACGCAAAATATCGAGTTAAACCAGACGCTAAATTCTACTCAAAGCCAGGCGCCAAATTTTAAACGGAATTCCACGCAAAATCCAGCATCAAATTCCGCGCCAAATTTTTCTGCTACAAGCGCAACACCTGATCTAGCGCAAAATTCTAATAGCGCCTTCACGCAAAGTCAAAAACAAAATTTCGCAGCTAAAATCGCGATAAGAAATTTTACTCAAGTCTTATCTAGAGTATTTACAACCGCTAAGGAGAATTTTATCTCACGCGCGCTACCTATCAGCCTACGCGTGACGCTTTATTACAGCGTATTTATTTTGGCACTTGCAGGCGCTATTATCGGCATTTGCGGCTATATTTTAGACGAAGTATCAGGAAGCTCCGTCAGCCAAAAAAAGCTTGCCCGCTTAGTGCAAAAAGCCGCGCGCGAGGAAAAATTTAAAAGCTTTGATGACGGTGTATTTTTCTACGAACATGACGGACAAGGCGGCGTAATCACAGGGTTTGTGCCTAAAGGCTTCGAGCCTGCGATGCCGCTCTCGCCTCAAGGCGCGCGCGAGGTGGAGCTTGATGACGACGAGTTTTTCTATTACGACGCGCAGATCAAAGGGCGCAGTGCATGGATACGCGGCGTCATCGCAGTTAGCGAGTTTGAGCTTGCGATGAAGCGCGTGATGCTGATCGCTCTTATCCTATCGCCGCTATTTGTGGTGCTCGTCATCTACGGCGGCTACGCGATCATAAAAAGAGCGTTTAAGCCCGTGCGCACTATGTCGCGTACAGCTAGCGAGATCGGAGCTAACGGCGATTTTACGCGGCGAATAGAACTACCGCGAGGCAAGGATGAGCTAAGCGCGCTCGCAGCTACGTTTAATGAAATGCTAGCATCACTGCAAAGCGCGTTTGAGCGCGAGCGGCAGCTAAGCGCCGATCTTTCGCATGAGCTACGTACGCCCGCTGCCGTCATACTGGCTCAAAGCGACTATGCCCTAGCCTATGAGCAAGACGCGAGCGAGGCGAAGGAGAATTTCGCTGTCATAAACAATCAAGCGCGTAAAATTTCGGCGTTAATAGAGCAAATTTTAGAGCTTGCCCGCTTGCAGCGCGGCGCGCGTTTGGCACCCGTAAGCTTAAGCAGAATCGCAAACGAGTGCGCGCAAGACTTTCAACTTTTGTGCGCACAAAAAGGGCTAAGCTTTAGCTCGCAGATAGCCGAGGGCGTGCGCGTAAACGGCGATGAGCTGCTTTTGATCAGGCTGATTAACAACCTTTTAAGCAATGCTTTAAAATTTACGCGCAGCAGCGTCGCTTTAGAGCTTTGCGTCAGTGCAGACGCGTGCGAACTTAGCATAAGCGACGACGGAGAGGGCATAGAGCCCGCTTTGCAAAATAAAATTTGGGACAAGCTCTATCAAATCGAGCGCTCCAGAAATCGCGAGCAAAATAGTGGCGCGGGGCTCGGGCTAGCCATCGCCTCACAAATCGCAAAAATCCATGGCGCGCAGATTTCACTACGTAGCGAAGTAGGACGCGGAAGCAAATTTAGCGTGGAGTTTAAGAAGGTTTAGGCGGTTTTGTGGGCTTGGTGGCGTAAAGAAATGCTGGGCGGCGAAATTCTTAAAATTTTATCGCCTATTGTTGCTTAAAATTTAACGGCTATAGCCGTATATAGAGGCGATAGTGTAATTTTAAAATTAGGCCGGCGTCGCCAATAATATCGGATGATTTTTGCGATAGTCGTGCGCTTTTAAATTTAAATGGGCCAAATTTTAAAATTTAGTTTTACCGCGAAATTCTGCGGCGAATTAATAAGGCAAGGCGCGGCATTTTGCCCTTAGGCGAAGTGATAAGGCAAGCGCTTTATAGCTTAAGTGGGCCGGCGCGGGTAATTTAAGAATTTTGAGATATGCGGTAAAATAAGCCTTCGCTGAAATTTTACGGCGCAGTATTACAGAATAAACCTTTGCTAAAATTCTAAGACGCCACATTCGGCTCTAGAGAATTTAAATTTAGGAGTATCTAGCGACCGAGTAAAAATTTAAATACGGAGTAAAAAAGACGGACTTGAGATTTAAGGCCGCCTACATAAGCGAAATTTTGTCTTTTTGCCCGCCTCTCTCTTGCAGCTTACGGCGATATAATCAAAGCCGTTTGCCTTACCTCGCCCCATGAGGCAGCCCCGTCGTTTATCAGTATGACTCTACCACGCTCGTCTGTCTCGTATTCTTTTGTCGTAGTGATTGCTGTAGCCAAATTTTACGCGGGTCTTGCACGGCGGCAGGTTAAATTTCACTAGCTCGCGGCGAGTTACTTTTTTCTGCGCCATATTCGTTGTAAGACATCGCGCTTTAGCCGTGCGCAGTGCTATCAAAAAGTAAAATTTCCGCCCGTTTTCATGTATTTGATTGCTAGCTTGCATGGTATGAGCTCGTCCTCATAAGTCCGCAGGGATGGAATTTTCTAAATTTTTCGCCCTGCCTAGGATCGTAATCGCTTTGCGCTTACATATATTTACGCACCTGTAGCAAAGCGTGCAATCATCGCCAAATTGCGCCTTTTTGCAAGCGAGCTTTATGTTACGCATCGGGCAGGGTTTGACGCAAGCCCCGCAGCCGCTGCATCGCGATGGATCGAGGCTCGGCTTACGCTTAGCAAAGGGGCTTTTATCCCAAATTTTCATCCAAAGCCGCTGTCCTAAAAACCCTGCGATACGACAAAGCGCGCTCAGCCCCTCTTGCGGCGGACGGCCTGCGCTAAGCGCCTCCGCAACGCGTCTGACTTTAGCGTCCGCCTCTTTGATTATGCGCTCGTTTTTCGCTTGCGAGTAGCCAAAAATCGCCACGTCGAGGATGAACGCGGGCATTTTGATATGAGCGCCGCCCGTTATGTTTGCGCCGAATTGTTTTAAAATTCTAGCCGCGCACCCTGCCCCGTCGCCGCTGAAGATCTCCATCGTAGCGAGGATGAATACGTTTTTGCCGCTAAAGCTCGCGCCGTTTCGGTAGAGGAAGTCGCGCACGATACGCGGCAGGTCGCTAAAATAGACGGGATATGCCAAGATAACGTCATTGTGGTGTTTTAAAAGCTCGCCGCAGGCCTCGCTCTCGATCGAGACGCAGACGCCGCCAAGATGAGCGATGAGCCTATCTGCGCAATGCTTCGTGTTGCCCGTAGCGCTAAAATAGATCGCTATCATGCACGTCTCCTAAACTATGCGAATTTCGGTGAAATTTAACCCTTACCGAATGGATAAAATTTTACGCACCTTTTGCATAAAATTTTAAAATTTAGACGTGACGGCGAAATTTAAATATGCCGTCGCACCCTAAAAAAGCAAAATCAATTCAGATATTTTCTGCCGCCACCATTCCAAAAACCATACAATCAGCCATGCTCATAGTACCGAGCCTACTTGCGCCGTGAACGCCACCGGTGATTTCGCCCGCTGCATATAGCCCTGCGATCGGCTCGCCGCTAGCTGCGTCGATAACCTGAGCTTTGGTATTGATCTGCACGCCGCCCATGCAGTAAAGAATTTTCGGGCTTGTTTGGCACGCATAAAATGGAGCTTTTGATACGTCGATACCGCCTACATCGGCTTTTGTCAAAGGCTTGCCAAACTCCGGGTCACTTCCTGCTTTGACATAGCCGTTAAAATCCGCGACGGTTTTTAAAAACGGCTCCAGCGGAATTTTATAAAATTTTGCAAGCTCTTCCAAGGTATTAAATTTTTTAATTGAGCCTGCTTCTACGCCTTTTGACGTATAGACCGGATTATTTGCATCAACTGCTGCTTGATCGCAGATATTTACGGGGTAGTTGTCGTTATTTTCGCTCTCCGCCATGCATTTAAAGATCGCTTCGGTTTTGATCTTGCGCCCTGCGTGCTCATCCATAAAGCGTTTGCCGGTCTTTGGATCGACGGTTAGACCATAGTCGTTAGCGCAGTGATTTGAAAATAGCGCAGAAGTACCAAATCCCTTCTCGCTAGGATTAGTATAAGGATTTAGTTGAATCCAGCTGAGTTGCAAAGGATTCGCACCTAGCTTCATCGCCGCGATAAGCGCACCTGCGGTAGCGCCTGGTTGGCTTACGGTTTCGATATTGTCTTTTAGATACGGCACCTGCTGCGCGCGAAACCATTTATCCGAACTGTATCCGCCCGCAGCCAAAATGACACCATCTTTGGCTTTAAAAAATTTTACTTCGCCGCTTTTGTTTTCCCTATCGTCGCTAGCAAGCTGCGGATCGAACTTATATTCTTCGCGACACTTCACGCCTACGACACGGCCGCTGTCATCTACGACAAAATCATCAAATTTAGTACGCTTCTTGATTACAGCATTTGCATTTTCCTCGATCGCCTTATGCATCGGCTGGATGTAGCCCGAGCCGCTGGCGTTTTTGGCCTGTACGGCGCGCTTTAGCGAGTGTCCGCTAGCAGATATCACCTTGCCCGAAAACTCCACTCCGATGCTTTTTAGGTATTCAAAAGCATCGCCTGCACGGTCGTAGATGACGCCTAGCAAATCTACGTGATTTAAATTTAGCCCGTCTTTTAGGCAATCTGCGATGAAAGCATCCTTACTATCCGTGATGCCCGCGGCTTTTTGGAATTCGTTATTTGGCACCGCCATATTGCCGGCGTTAATGACGGAGTTACCGCCCGCACGACCCATCTTTTCGATCATAAGCACTTTTTTGCCGCGCTTAAGAGCCTGAAGCGTCGCCATCGAGCCTGCAAAACCGCTACCGATAACGACAACGTCATATTCTTCGTCAAATTTTACGTCTTTGGCG
>NZ_CALKTL010000185.1 GCF_937997405.1 uncultured Campylobacter sp.
GCTGGCGGCGATCCGCTTTAAGTCTGGCAAGTCCTAAACTCGGCACATTATGCGTCCTGGCGCGATAAAAGCTCGGATTAAAAGAGAGGCTTTGATCATCTGAAATTTTATAATTTAGTCCAAATGATGTATAGTAGCCTCGCTCTCTTTCGCCCTTGCGGTATCCATGCTGATCAAAGCCCTTTATCGCGGTCTTTAGAAATAGATTTTCGCTCACATTCCCGCCTGCGCCGAAATTTAGATCTTTATAATTATACGACGCGATCTTGGTAGAGACATTGGCGTATGGATATTTTGCGCCCTTTTTTGTGATGATATTTATCACGCCGCCGCTCGCGCGCTCGCCGTTTTTCTTCGCGCCATCTTTGACGCGCACCGCAGTAAGGCATTTATCAAAAACTAGCGACTTGCGCTCGCCCGTCTCGTCAAAGCTCCAGCCGCCGATTTTCGCGTAAAAATCTGTGCCTACGTAGAGCTTTTTGCGCCACGGCCTGGGGGTTTTTATACAGCTCGTAAAATAGCTCCGCCGTTTTTTCGTCGCCCTGCCACGCAAGCGAGCACAGAAGGTGATTTAGCGCGTTTTTGGAGTTATCTTGTAGCGAGTCTAGTTTGGTTATGAGCGCGTCTCTTACGTCCTTAGGCGCGCCAAAGTAGAGCTCGGGCGGATAGTAGATCTGCTTCGCCGCCGCGGCTCGCGCGATCCTTGGATCGTGGATGCCCAGCAGGCTAAAAAGCGCCCAAAAATCGTTATAAATCTCATCCCATTTTTCGATCTCGTCGATTCTGTCCGCGATTTTTCGGATCATAGCCTCCACTTCGTCCGCGCTTAGGTTTAAAATCTCCTCTCGCCTCTGTTTTTGGCGGCACGAGTGGCAAATGCCGTCGAAATAGATCGTGTTTTCGCCGCATTTTGGGCATAGATGAGCTTTGCTTTGCATTTTATCTCCTTAAATTTGGATTTAAATTTCGTCAAATTTTAGCTAAATTTTACTATTTTGTGGCGATAAAGCGCGGTTTAGAATTTAATGCCGCATTGAATGCGAGGCTTTATAATACACCTAAAATGCGTTATTTTTAAATGGAATTTAAGCTGAAAGAGATGTAAATTTTAAATTGCGATAGAAATAGGGCGGGTTTGCGAGATAAAGCGGAATTCATCTTTTAAAAGACAAATTCCACTTTTGTGCGCTTAGGCGCAAATCACTTTTCAATGTGATGTTTGACCAGATACTCGATGATATTTACCGCATTATCGATGCCGCAATACGATGTGTCGATGCAGATATTGTAGTTTGCGGACGCGCCCCAGACTTGGTTGGTGTAGTATTGGTGAAAGCTCATCCTGCCCGCGTCGCTGTTTTCCATATACTCGCGCGCGTCAGTATGGCCCTCTTTTTCTAATCTGGCAAGCTTAAACTCATCACTCGCACGTAGAAATACCGTCAGCAGATCCGGATGTCCGCGCAAGAAAAACCCGGCGCAGCGTCCAAGCACTATAACGTTGCCGCCCGAGACGATCTTTTCGTAGATTGCTACGATGCGATCGCGCTTTTGCTCATTGGCTAGCTCGTTGTGCGATATTGCCTGAAGTAGCGTATTTACGGGCATTTCGTTGTAGAACTCATACATCTGCTCGAAGCAGCCAAGCTCGTCTGCTTTGCGGAGCAGATCCGCCTTGGCTAGATAGGTGTAGCCTAAGCGCTCGGCTAGTTTGCGCGCAGTTTCGCGCCCGCCTGCGCCCGTTTGTCTAGCGATCGAGATTATCATATTTTCTCCTTAGATGAAATGTGCAAAAATACCGGCACCGATGACGGTCAGAAGTCCCGTAACCGCCATTGCTAAAGACGCCATTGCGCCCTCTACGTCACCGATCTCAAGAGCGCGCGCCGTTCCCATCGCGTGGCTCGCGCAGCCTAGGGCGATACCTTTTGCCATCGCCTTTTTGATGCCAAAAATTTTAAGTAATGCCTCGCCAAATACGCTACCGATGATGCCCGTAGCGATGATGCAGGCCACCGTTAGCGTCACGATGCCGCCTAAGCTTTCGCTGATACCCATACCGATTGGCGCCGTGACGGATTTCGGTAGTAGCGTGACATACATTGTATGATTTAGCCCAAATATCACCGACATCGCGTAGATGCTGCCTAGTCCTGCGATCATACCCGAAATCAGTCCTGCAAAAATAGCTAAAAAATTACTTCGCAAAAGCGCCAGCTGCTCGTATAGCGGTACGGCTAGACAGACGGTAATCGGCGTTAAGAAAAAGCTAATGTGCGAGGCGCTGGCGTTAAATTTTTCGTATGGAATTTTAAAGATTAAAAGCACGCAGACAGTAAGCACGATACCGATTAGAAGCGGATTGAAAATCGTTAACTTAAAGCGCTTTTTTAGATAAAGTCCTAGCTCAAATGAGCCCAGGCACAAAAACACGCCGAAAAAAGCGGAGTTCATTAAAATTTCTCTCATTTTTTGTCGTCTCCGGATAAAATTTCGCGCTCCAGCTTCGCATCCACGCCCTTTGTATTCACGCCGTCTTGTTCGTGCGCGGCTGCGTAGAGTCTGCGCTTAACGCGGGCGAGGGCGATTTTATAAAAGATCTGCGTTACCGCGCCGCTTGCACCGATGACTACTACTGTAGAGACTGCCGTAATCGCGATGATTGCGAAAAGATGTTGGCGTAGCGCGTCGCCTGCGATGATGATCGCAGCGCCCGCCGGGATAAAGATCACTGGCATAATCTGCATAAAAAACGACACGGTTTCTCTAATCTGCGATACTTTGATTAGTTTGAAGATCAGGGCTAAAAGCATAATGACTAGCCCATAGATGCTAGCGGGGATTGGCACAGGCACGAGCGCCGCCAAAATCTCCGCAACAAAAGATATTCCTAAAATCACACTAAATTGGATTAAGTAGTTCAAAGTTTACCTCGGATTAAAATTTAGGGCTAAATTTAGCACTTTGCAGTTAAAATAGATATTAATCTTGCTAGGTTTGGGCGAAATTTTGCGGCAAAATTTACTTAAGTAAGCTCTGTAGCTAGGCTTTAGGTAGAATTTTGAGATTTATCGTAGCGCTAAATTTAGCCTTGCGGCATGGATAAAATCCGGCGACGACTACTCAATCAAGAATCCTTGCCTAGCTCGATTTTGATACCGAGCACCTTGCAGACTAGATCAAAAATTTCAATATCGACATTGGGCGCGTATTCGTCCAAGACCGTGTAAACTTCGGCACGCATATCCTCGTCGTGGCCCGGGTGCGAGCGCGAATACAGCTCGTCCGTGCGCCGCACGAGCGTGAGATTATCAATATCTCGCTCGCGCATCGCCTGCTTGAGCCGCTTTGAAATTTGCCATTTGAAACTTTGCATTTTCGCTCCTTTGAAATTTGCGCGATACTAGCCAAAAGGACTTTAAAGTTTAATTTATTAAATCCGGTGGCGCATTTCGGCGCGATCAGCGAGCCTGCGCCGCTCGGTCTTACGCTTGCAAATATAAAACGAGCCGGGTTTAGATTAAGGCTTACCAGCTAAATAGAAGATTATCTTTGCGTAAATAGCGCTAAATCTCGCAAAGCCAATGGGATTACTTCGCCGTGCGAAGCGCCTTCGTAGAGCCTAAACTCGCAAGAAAGCCCCTTTGTTTTTAAAATTTCAGCTAGATCGGCCGCTTTTAAAATTCCCGCTTTATCGGTTTTTCCTTTACGCATTTCACGCGAGCCGGCAACGAGCATTATGAATTTCGCTTTTAAATTTGATCTAAGCTTTCCCTCGTCTAGGGCATCTCTGATCAGCTGTGATTCACCCCACCACAACGAAGGCGAGGCGATAAAAAACTCGTCGAAAATCCCATCGTCGCGCAGCAAAGCATAAATCCCGAATAGCCCGCCAAACGAATGTCCGAAGTAAATTTTATCGCTTTTTGCCGTAGAGTATTTTTTCTCCACGAGCGGAAATAGTTCATCTTTTATGAAATCATAAAATTCTGCCGCGCCGCCGCCGTTTGCGTATTCTTCGCCGCTCGCCGCGGGCGTTAAATCTCTCGTGCGACGCTTAGTATCATACGCTAGCGGGCTATCGTATCCGATGCCTACTATAAGGACGGTTTTATTTAATTTAGACCCGGTTTCGGCGTTTTGCTTTGCGCCATTCGCATAAATTTTCGCATAGGAGTTTAAAAGTATCGGAAACTGCGCGTTCGCATCAACCATAAAAACTACCCTATCGTAGCGAGCGACATTTTTTTGGCGAGCTATAAAAATTTTATATTTTTCGTCGCTCTCGCTTTTTAGAATAAAATCACTCACGTTAAACATTTCGCGCGCAGCCTCGCTTATCCGCTCAATCTTTTGCGGCGGTTTTGCCCCCAGATTGCAAGCGAATAAGCACGCTAAAAAGAGTGCGTTAAATACCGCAAGAAAGCTCTTTGGGCTTACCATTTAGCGTTTACCTTGAACCAAAACCTCCTGCCCTCCTCGGGATACCAATAGTAATTGCCGTCGTCTGCGAGACCCTCATCGTATCGGACGTTATCAAAGATATTGTAGGCGGTTAAATTTAGACTCAGATTATCGTTTAAATCGTATTGTGCGCCCAAATCCGTAGTAAAAAGCTTTTTGTCGTTTTTGCTGACTCTATTGCCCGGACCGAATTGTACGCTTGTAAGCTCGCTTTCGTAATTAAGACCGATAAAGGTAGAAAGCGGAGCGATCGGCCTATAACTAAGCGTCGCATGTGCGGCATGTTTCGGAGTAGCGGTCAGGGATTTGCCATCTAGCCTACTAAGATTGGTTTGGCTAAATTTAACGGCACCGTTTGGCGTATAGATCGTAGGATCCCCGGTTTCGATCTCGGAGTGGCTATAGGTATAGTTTGCCTTGAAATTTAACCTCTTAGTAATATCGTAATCGCCGCTCAGCTCAACGCCGTAAACCTCGGCTCCTTCTATATTAAAATACGTTCCCCAACCCGGGCAATTAACGCTCGGTGCGCCGGCGCAGCCTCCGTAAGCGGGAATCCTATTAATATTGCTGCCATCGGTATCTAAAATTTTATCTTTGAAGTCGTTTTTAAATAGCGTGATATTGCCGCGCAGATCGTCTGCATTGTCGTAATAAAGCCCGATCTCGTAGGTCGTGCTTTTCTCGGGCTTTAAATCCTCGTTACCGAAATCTATAATCCTCCAGCCGCCCTGAATCGTGCCTACTTCCGGCGAAATTTGATTGACATCGGGAGTTTTATAGCCGGTTGCAACGCCACCTTTGATCGTCCAGGTATCGCCTATATTAAACGTCGCGTAGGCTCTAGGAGAAAAGTGGTTGCCGAAGTATTCGTTGTGCGTGAGCCTGCCGCCGAGCGTTAAAAATAGCGTATTTTCCAAAATTTCGATCTCATCCTCTAAAAATCCCGCATGCTCGTTCATAGAAAATCGCTGCGGAGAGCGTAAATTTTGCCTATTCGAGTTTGAAACGATGAAAGTCGTTTGCACATCCTGTTTGCTAAAATCGTAACCGAAGGTAAGCGTATTTATACCGAGATAAGTCGTAAATTTGGAATTAAAATTTCTATTTTTTACGATTGCGGGCGAAAGGCTATCAAAAATGCTCGTACGGCGAGTCTTGTCCCAAAAATAACTTATATCAGCGCTTAAGCTTTCAAACTCGCCCAAATATCCGACTCCGTGATTTTCTCTTTTATATTTATAGTGATTTAATCCGCGCGCGTTGGGATAAACGGCGGTTTTACCAAGAGTTCTTGAATAATCGTGATTTTGCCTTCCGGTTTGAACGTAAAATTTATTATTTTCATCCGGCGTTAGCCAAAGCTTGGCGTTAGAATCCGATTTATCGCTCTTCTGATAGCCTCCCTTATAGCCGTCCTCGTCGCGCAGCTTTTTATATCCCCACAGCTGAAGCGCCGCATACTGCCCGAAGGGAATATTGACGTAGGCTTCGCCCATCTTGCCGTCTCCGATACCCTCGTGATCTTGGATAGTTGTAGATATAGCGGCGCTTCCGCTAAATTTAGAAAAATTCTTTTTCGTAATGATATTTATCACGCCGCCTACCGCATCGCTTCCGTAAAGCGAGCTCATAGGTCCTCTAATCACCTCGATACGCTCTATCGCTCCTGCGGGCGGGATAAAATTCGAGTTCATATCGCCCGCTCCGCCTTTTGGGTTCGCCGCCGCGGAACTTACACGTTTACCGTCGATAAGCACAAGAGTTTGGGAGCTTTCCATTCCTCTGATGGATATCCCGCTTGCCGGGCCGTCGTCGCCTGCGATAACGCTGACGCCAGGCATTTTATTCGCGATATCGTGCAGCGAAGTGAAGCTGCCGCTTGATATCTCTTTATTATCCAAGGTGGAAATGGTGGCGGGCGCCTGCCTAATATCTTGGCGAAAGCCGCTCGCGCTTACTACGATTTCGCCAAGATTCGTGCTATTTGCGTCACTGCTTAGGTGTGAGCCTTCGACGCCGCATAAAATCGAAACGCTCGCGCATATCGATAATGTGATAAATTTCGCCTTTTTAAAATACATATCTTTTTGCATTTTTGTTCCTCTATTTTGAAATTTAATCGCGGATTATAACTCAAGGCGGATAAATTTAATATTAATTATTAAAGTATTTTTATAGAATTAAATTTCACTAATAATTCCCCATTCCATTGATATTTTTATAAAAATTATTTTAAATAA
>NZ_CALKTL010000186.1 GCF_937997405.1 uncultured Campylobacter sp.
GGAAACAATTGGTAGATACCTATATTCTAGAGTTGCGCTTGATGCGGCCAAAACCATTAATCGCTACTTTAATACTCATTTTGCTTCCATCGAAGCGATCTATGATAAATTTCATTGAGGTTTCCTTCCGTCAAGAGAGAATTCCGTAACGACGACCTCTTTGTAGCCCAAACTTAGCTCGCCTGCGTCGTTCATCGTCACGATACTGTGCTTTAAGAAATTTTTATCGTCGCGCTTCGGATAGTCCTCTCTGGTATGCGCGCCGCGGCTTTCCAGCCTCTTTTGCGCAGCCAAACACGCACAGCGCGCAAGCAGGATCAAATTTCCAAGCTCGACGTAGTCGGTAAATGCGGTATTCATAACCGGATTTGTATCCGCGACGTGCAGCTCGTCGTAGCGCGCTTTGATACCCTCTAAATTTTGCGAAAGCAGATCGAGCTTCTCGCCGGTTCTAAAGATACCCATATTGTCCCAAAGCTGCGCGCCTAGCTCTTCGCGCAACTCATACATCTCGTTTGCCTTGCCCGAGCCGTTTGCGATCTGCTTAAATTTAGCCTGCCATTTTTGCGCGAGCTCGCTCGCTCTTTTACCCGAGCCGAATCCCTCCTGCTTCGCGGCATAATTCGCTGCGCCTAGTCCTGCGAGTTTGCCCGTTACGACGGCGTCGGTCAGAGAATTTCCGCCTAAGCGGTTTGCGCCGTGGATCGAAATGCAAGACGCTTCGCCCGCGGTGTAAAGCCCCGAAATTTTAGTGCTCATATCGTCAAATTTAGACACTTCAATGCCGCCCATCGAGTAGTGTGCGGTCGGACGAATCGGAATCGGCTGTTCGATTAGATCGATACCCTCAAACAAAATGGCGGTGTGTCTGATCTTAGGAAGGGCTTTTAAAATTTTATCTTTTCCGAGATGTCTTACGTCAAGTAGCACGTATGCGCCTAGCCCCTCGCCGTAGCCCCTACCCTCGCGGATCTCGGTTTCGATCGCGCGAGCTACGACATCGCGCGGCGCAAGCTCCATCTTTTCGTGGTAGTTTTTCATAAAGCGCTCGCCTTTGTTATTGAGCAGATATCCGCCCTCGCCACGCGCAGCTTCCGTAATGAGCGCGCCGCCGCTTTTGATACCGGTCGGATGAAACTGCACCATCTCCGGATCGCTAAATCCAAGACCCACGCGCAGTGCAGCCGCGATACCGTCGCCGGTAGCGATATAAGGCACCGATGTGCGGTTGTAAAACATCCTCGTATATCCGCCCGTAGCGATTACCAAGGCTTTGCAAAGCACCGGATAAAAATCGCCGGTTTGGATATTTCGAAGCACGACGCCCTCGCATTTGCCCTCAGGCGCGCTGATCTCAAGCAGCTCGTGATCGATTAGAAATTTCACGCCGTTGCTGACCGCATCGTCAAAACAGGCGTGCATCAAGATATGACCCGTCTTATCGGCGGAGTAGTTGCATCGCTTTTTAGACGCGCCGCCCATGAAGCGCTGCGCTACGCCGCCCGGGACGCCGCTTTCTTTACCGTCCACGCCGCCGCTAGCGTTTCTGGAAAACAGCGTGCCGATGTAATCCATCTCGGCAATCGTAGGGCCCGCAAGCTCGCAAAATTTAATCGCGGCGTCCTGATCTACGAGATATGCGCCGCCCTTTACGGTGTCGTAGGCGTGAAGCTTGTATGAATCGCCGTTTGCGAAGCTCGTAACGCCGTTGATACCGCCTTCCGCCATACAGGTGGCGTTGCGCGAAGGCATCATCTTCGTAGCTACTACGACACTGAGATTTGGATTACTCTTTCTTACCGCCACGGCTGCACGCAGACCCGCGCCTCCCGAGCCGATGATAAGTACGTCCACACTAGGAAGGCCGCCTTCGTTGCCGCCGTCTGCGCTTTTACTCTTGTCGGTATCCACGCAGCCGCTAAGGCTAAGCGCGCCGACGCTGATACAGGCGGATTTTAAGAAATCGCGTCTGTTGAAATTTGATTCACTCATTTTCCTCTCCATTTGAGAAATTCTTAGCTTAAGTTTAAAGTTCTAAACTAAAAGCGTAATTTTAGTTTCATTTTTAACATAAGTCAAATATTATTTAGTGTATCATTTCATAAGAATCAAATTATCAATTGGAGAGGCTAAATGAATTTGCATCGCATGGAGCTAGTATTAAAAGTAGCAGAATTCCGTAGCTTTACTAAGGCTGCCGAGGCGCTTAAAATCCCGCAGCCGTCGCTATCACAGAGCATTTTATCACTGGAACGTGAGCTTGGAACACAGCTTTTTAACCGCACGAGTAATCCCATTTCGCTTACGCACGCGGGAAAAATTTATGCTAGTAAAGCAAAAGTCATTTTTGACGCCATAAACGACCTAAAAAGCGATATCTCTGAAATAAGCGGCGTAAAAAATGATAAAATTCGCATCGGTTTTTCGCAAAACGGCTATAATCTCCTACCGTCGCTACTGCCGATGTTTTGCAAGAAATTTAAGGATTCGGATCTACAAATCACGCAATTTTCTTCTGCGCTTAGCATTCGTGAAACGCTACTTCAGGGCGATCTTGATGTCGGTATGCTGATACTTCCTATCGATATGAGCGGGCTTGACGGGGTTAAAATTCTAACGCAAAAAACCTATGTCGCTCTAAGCTCCACCCATCCGCTCTCGCTTGAGTTTAAAAACGAATCTGTTCCTAAAATTGACATTTCGCGCTTAAAAGAGGAAAGATTCATCCTGCCTAATCAAAGCCTAAGAAGTGCCGAGCAGATAGATGCGTTCTTTACCGCTGCGGGATTTGCGCCGAAAGTGCTGTGTCGCACGGAGACTTTCGACATCGCCAATGCTATCGTCGCAAGCGGCGCAGGAGCGTGCTTTAGCATACCGCAGATGATAAAAGAGGATAAGGCAAGCAGGATAAAGCTCTTTGACGTAGGCGCGCGCGAGCTTGATAATACGCTGATAATTGCCTATAAAAAAGGCAAACGTCTAAACCATCTAGCGCAGGCGTTTATCAAAACTGCACGTAAAATTTCTAATGAAATTTAAAATTCATAGCTCGCAACGATAAATGAGAGATTGAGTTTTTGCAGCACTTTGCCTCTGCATTAGCTTTTGCATAAAAAATTTTAGAGCAGATTTTGCTCAAGTTTAGGTAAAATTTCAAACTAAGCTTAAATTAGAATTTTGCCAATAGAATTTTTTATTGCTAAAATTTCACTCACAATTTACGACGGAATTTAGAGCGAAATTCTAATTTTTCACTCCATTTAAAATATCCAAATCCTTGTTATACACCTTGGTATCTACTTCAAAAATTCCAAGCAGCGTGTGAAAAAGATTATCGTGCGAAAAAGCGTCATCCTTATGCGATTTAAGTACGCTCAGATCGTATCTTTCGCGCATTTTTCCTTCACCTAGCCAAACGATAGCGCCGATATGCTTTTGCGCCTCGGGAGCGAAAAGATAGGGCATACCGTGCAGATAAACGCCGCCCTCGCCGAGACTCTCGCCGTGATCGCTCATATAGATCATCGCCGTTTCGCGCGTCTTAGAATACGGTTTTAAAAAATCTATAACCTTGCTTAAAAAATAATCCGTGTATAAAATCGCGTTATCGTAGGCATTTGAAATTTCTTGCTGCGAGCAGTTCTCAAGCTCGTTATCGCGGCAAACGGGGCTAAATTTTTCAAATTCTTTCTTATAGCGCTTGAAATACGCAGGCCCGTGATTGCCCATCTGATGCAGCACGATTAATACGTCTTTGCCCGCGTTTTCGGCGACAAATTTATCAAGCCCCGCAAGCATCCCCTCGTCCCTGCACTCTACGTCGCAGATCGGATTATTTTGCGGAATTTTAAAATCCTGATATTTTACGCGTAGCGCCACACCTTTGGAATCGGAATTGTTATCGCGCCACAAAATTGCCATATCATCAGCGCGGTTTAGTATGTCTAATACGTTTTGCTCCTCCGCAGCCTTTTCGACGCTAAATTCCTCGCGATTTAGCAGCGAAAACATGCACGGCACGCTTTGCGCCGTCGAAGTGCCGCAAGAATGGGTATTGCTTAGGCTTACGACGCCCTGCTCTTTGGCTAGTAGCGGATTAGTATCTCGCTCGTAGCCGTTTAGCGAAAATCTATCCGCTCTCGCCGCTTCGCCCACGACTACGACGACGAGCTTTTTTGGACTTGTAGAATTTTTATCGATATGCGCGTCCGTAGCGATTTGCATCAGGGGCTGCGAGCCCTGCTTTTTAGATTTTGCGGCAAATTTAACGCCGCTGTAGATCCAATATCCGGGATTTGCGTAGCTGCGTAAAATTTTATGCTCTCTGAAAAATGACGCGTAGTATTTGCTAAATCCAAAAAGCAGTGCCGCGATGATCGCTATGCAAATGCCCGCCGCTTTGAGCTTAGCTAAAATTTCAAATTTAAGCGGACGGTAGCTAATGCGCGAGCGAGCAATCAGCACGCAGGGCAAGACGCCCAGCACCAGCACATAAATCGCCAGTCGCAGACTGAAAAGATCCGCCGACTCGGCAAAGTTCGTCTGGGCTGCGTTACGGATCATCTCTGAATCGATTACGACGTTATAGCTATCCATGAAATACGCCGTAAACGACGAAATAAAAAAGCAGATCATCAAAATCGGCTTAGTCGTATAGCGCGAGCTAAAAATCGTAAAAAATAGCGTCAAAAAAGCGATCAAAGCTGCCATGTCGCAGACAAAATAGATAAAATTTAGCCCTGAAATTCCGTAGGCATTTATGATATTTTTGAAAAACGAGAAGTTAAAAAATGCCACAAAAGCAAGCGAGCTTAGAAAAATAAGCTTCTGCTGCGACGGGTTTTTAAAAATGCTAGGCACGAAGCGTTCCTTGAGATAAAATTTCAAGTTGAAATTTTACGGCGTTTTAGTAAATGCTCGGAAATTCCGCGCTTTATATCTCACAAATCGCAGCAAAATTTTTGTGAAATTTTAAAATTCCGCGCGTATTCATCTTAGCTTCATCTTGGAATTTTAAAATTGCGCCATCCAAAATAAAATTTGGAAATAAAATCAAAAGGATTAAAGATGAAAAATCTTAAAGTTTTAGGCGCAATCGCCGCTACGTTCGCCCTTGCGGGCGCATTAAACGCAGGAAGTTTTAGTGAAAAAGACGCTAAAGTTTCATTCGATCAAGCGATAGGGATCGCACAGCAAAACTTTGGTGACGCGACTATAAAAAGCGTAGAAATCGACGATGAGCACGGAAGGCTCGTCTATGAGATAGAGTCGCATAAAGAAGGTAGCGAAAACGAGATCAAAATCGACGCTCAAAGCGGAGAAATTTTAAAGACTCAAACGCAAAAGAAGCTAAAGCCTAGTAAAATTAATTATTCACAGGTCAAAATCAGTGCCGCAGACGCTCGCGCCAAAGCACTTAGCGCAAATGCCGGCTGGGATTTTCTTGATTTCATTGTTCAAACCTCCTTATACGCTCACC
>NZ_CALKTL010000187.1 GCF_937997405.1 uncultured Campylobacter sp.
CGATACCTATCCTAGCTCGATCAAAGTCGCCGCTTACGCCAAGCTAACCGATCTACTAAAAGCTATGGAAAATTTGAAAAAAGAGCTTGAAGTTAAAGCCAAAGAATACAAAGATGTCATCAAAATGGGAAGGACGGAGCTTGAGGACGCCGTTCCTACCACTCTTGGAAACACTTTCAACGCTTTTGCTACCTACATCAAAACCGATATCGCACTTATCAAAGCTGCTAGAGAGTCGATGACTTACTTAAATATGGGCGCTACGGCGATTGGTACGGGCATCAACTGCCACCCTGATTACAAAAACGTAGTCGAGAAAAAACTGGGCGAGATCACCGGCGTTAAATTTAAAGCCGCAGAGGACTTCATCGCCGCCACACAAGACACTGCAGACTTCGTTCACGTTAGCGGCGCGTTAAAAACAGCAGCCGTCCGCCTAAGCAAAATCGCAAACGACCTACGTCTTATGAACTCCGGTCCTAGATGCGGCCTGGGCGAAATCGAGCTTCCTAAGATGCAACCGGGCAGCTCCATCATGCCGGGTAAAGTAAATCCGGTCATCGCTGAGGTCGTAGGCGAGGCTTGCTACGAGGTTATCGGCAACGACGTTACGATTATGCTTTGCTCCGAGCGCGGAGAATTTGAGCTTAATGCGTTTGAGCCTGGCATCGCATATGCGCTATTTAACTCGATCGTGCTTTTGGAAAATGCGATGAATACACTAGCTGAAAAAGCTATCAAACATCTAAAAGCAAACCCTGAAGCTTGCCTAAAATCGGTGCTAAATTCCGTCGGTATCGTTACAGCGTTCAACCCATACATCGGTTACGAAAAATCCGCAAGTATCGCCAAAGAGGCGTTGCAAACAGGAAAATCTGTCGGCGAAATCTGCTTAGAGCGCGGATATTTGAAAAAAGAGGAGATCGATAAGATCCTAGAGCCTAAATCTATGCTCAACCCACATATGAGCAAAAAATAGTTCCAAACTAGGTGCGGCGCGGAATTTCGTCGGTTAATTTAATAGGCGAAATTCCGCAAAGTAGAATTTTAAATAGATAAGATTGATCGTGCAGAATTTCGTAGATGCAGAATTTCATCAAGTTAGATTTAGCTTCCGTGGAGTAAAATTTCACTTGCGAAATTTTAGGATAAAATTCCGCATAGAATTCCGACCACTGAATTATAAAGATAATTCGGATTTTACCTGCTGAAATCTTTAGAATTCTGCGCGCCGTTAAAAAAATTACTTTATAAGGAGTTTTGCAATGGACTTTATGGTGATATTGCAATTTATCGTGTTGCTTGGCGGCATCTACCTAGGCGTTAAGCTAGGCGGCATGGGCGTCGGTTATGCAGGCGGCTTGGGCGTTGTCGTCCTAGCCATTTTGGGCATGAAAGTCGATATGAAGGATATCCCGATTGACGTTATCCTAATTATCGCATCGGTAATCTCCGCGATTACAGCGCTGCAAGTCGCAGGCGGACTTGATTATTTGGTGCAGGTAGCATCTAAAATTTTAAGGAAAAATCCTAAGCAGATCAACTTCCTAGCGCCTATCGTTACCTATCTACTTACGATACTTGCGGGCACCGGACATACTGCGTTTTCTATGATCCCGGTTATCGTCGAGGTCGCAAAGACGCAGAACATCAAACCTTCCGCTCCTCTTGCGCTTTCGGTCGTTTCATCTCAGGTAGCGATCACTGCGAGCCCTATTTCAGCGGCATTCGTCGCCATGAGCGGCTTGTGCGAGAAGCTAGGCGTTAGCTATCCTAAACTTTTGTTTATCTGCATCTCTACTACCTTTGTAGCTATGTTGATTACGGCTTTTATCGTAAATAAATTCTACGATCTTGATCTTTCAAAAGACCCTGTTTACAAAGAGAGACTTTCAAAAGGTCTTGTAGCCGAGATCAAAGCCGAGGAGTATAAAGAGCCGAAGCCTTACGCGAAAAGATCGGTTGCGATATTTGCCGTCGGTGTTTTGATCGTCGTTTGCTATGCGCTTGCGATCTCAAAGAGCGTCGGCTTGGTAGAAAAACCGATCCTTTCAAGAGATAGCGCGATCATCAGCTTTATGCTAACTATCGGCTTTCTTATCGCTGTTTTGTGCAAGATCGATACGGGCAAGCTGCTCTCTACCAGCACCTTCCAAAGCGGTATGAATGCGTGCATCTGCGTCATCGGTATCGCGTGGCTCGGTACTACTTTCGTAAACGGCCACATCGACAGCATCAAAGAGGTAGCTAAAAACGTCGTTACGCAGTATCCTTTCGTACTGGCTATCGCACTATACTTCCTAAGCTGCTTGCTATACTCACAGGCTGCGACCACAAAGGTTATGATGCCTGCCGTTGCCGCCGCGCTTGGAATGACCAGCCCTGAAAATTCCGGTCAAATTTGGATCTTGGTCGCATCGTTTGCAGCCGTTTCGGGCTTGTTCGTGCTTCCTACCTATCCTACGACGCTCGGCGCGATCGCCATGGACGATACCGGAACGACCAGAGTCGGTAAATTTGTATTTAACCACTCGTTCTTCCTTCCGGGAACCATTATGGTTGCGCTTTCGGTCGCTCTAGGATTTTTAGTAGCTCCTGCGCTAATCTAAGATTAGTATTCCTTTCATTTGCGCCGAATTTTTCGGCGCATTTTTAGCTCCATTTAAAATCTTTAATATAATTTAGTAGGTAAAATTCTATCGATTTTGTGGCCTGCTATATTTGCTTATAAATTTAACTTCTAATCACATGCAAAAACTACAAGTCTTCCGGTAGTATTTGAGTGGAAGTAAAATTTTATTTGAAATTTCATACCCATATTATGCTAGATGATAAATCAAAATTTCAGCCAAAAAACATATAATGTAAGAAATTTAAAACAAGGATAAAATATGAAAAATCTCATCATCATCGCTCATCCCGATATGGCAAGCTCGCACGCAAACAAGGCGTGGCGCGAGGTAGCCAAAAAGCAAGCGGATAAATTTGATATTCACGAAATTTACGCCGCTTATCCGAACGGCAAAATCGATGTTGCGCGCGAACAGGAGTTACTTTTAAGCCACGATAAAATTATCATTCAGTTTCCACTTTATTGGTACAGCTATCCGCCGCTTTTAAAGCAATGGTTCGACGATGTATTTGCCTACGGCTGGGCTTACGGCAGCACCGGCGACAAGCTAAAAGGTAAAGAATTCGCCCTAGCGATCACTATCGGCGACGAGCGAAACAACTATAAAAAAGACGGCACGATCGGATTTGACATAGAGGAAGTTATCACGCCTTTTAAATGCGCGATGAATTTTACAGGCGCCAAGCTGCTGCCGTGCCACTTCGGCTATGGATTTTCATTTCATCCAGATAGCGAATATATCGCAAAAAGTGCAGAAAAATACAAAGAATTTTTAGCAAAATTTTAAAATTTACAAAGGCAAAAAAAATATTAATGGGATTAATGGTATTGGGACAATTAACAGCAATTCCTGCTATTGCAACTGCTGCTCCATCTGCAAAGGAAGCTGCAGAAATCAAAAAATATGATTCATTAAATACTGCAGCCCAAGATTATGCAAAAGCACTACAAGAAATTTCAAATTATGGTTCACGTGAAATACTAAAATCAATTAACCCAGATGTCGACAAATATGTTGCAAAAATAAATGACCCAACATTAAAAAAACAATGGGAAGATTCAAATACTATGCTTATTGAACAATTTGAAGTATCTGTTTACAAAGTAAATGAAAATGGAAACGATGGTGAAGTTGTATTTTTAATTAAAGGATACGATGAAAAGGCATTGGATAAATATTTGGGAGATAATGCAAGTCAATATGCAAAAGTTGATAATGGAAAAGACGAAGTCGAAGTTGACATTGAAAAATATATAAAACTTCAATATAATTATTTAAAAAATACAAAAAAAATCAATTTAGCAACATCTACTGTTAAATTTGCCAAAGGAAACGACAATAAATGGCAACTTGTCAAATAAACTTTTCTTCATAATTTAATAACAAGAAGTTTTGACTTACTATTTAAATATGAAATTTAAAATAAATATCCAAATAAAAAAGCTAGAGAAATCTAGCTTAATTTTTTTACAATAACAAAATTATAGTTTAATTCTATTCAAAACTAAACTGTTAATAATTCTTTTTCCTTTTTATTCAAGGCATCATCAACTTGCGCAATAAATTTATTTGTTGTTTTCTGAACTTTTTCTTCATTTGCTTTCAGTTCATCTTCTGTAATTTCACTATCTTTTTCAAGTTTTCTAAGTTTATTATTAATGTCTTTTCTTACGTTTCTAATTGCAACTTTTCCTTCTTCAGCTTCTTTTTTTACCATTTTTACATATTCTTTTCTACGATCCTCTGTAAGTTCTGGCACAACAAGTCTGATAATTTTTCCATCATTTGAAGGATTAAATCCTAAGTTTGCTTGTAAAATAGTTTTTTCAATTAATGGAATTAATGATTTATCCCAAGGATCAATTACTAATAATCTAGCTTCTGGAGCTGAAACTGTTCCAACCTGATTAAGCGGAGTTGGCGAACCATAAGCTTCTACAGTTACTCCGTCAAGCATAGAAACACTCGCACGTCCTGCTCTTACATGTGAAAATTTATCTTTTGTATTTTCCACAGATTTTGCCATTTTTTCTTCAGCTTCTTTTAAAATTGTGTCTAACATTCTTACCACCTTTTTATTTTTATTTTTTTCTTTTTTCAATTTTTTACCTAATATTTTTTATTTTTTTACAGTTGTTCCTATATTTTCACCTTGAGCCATTTTTAGTATATTTCCTTCTTCCAAGGCGTTAAATACTACAATTGGCATTTGGTTTTCCCGGCATAGTGAAAGTGCCGCTGTATCCATTACTCCAAGATTTTTTGAAATAGCTTCATCAAAAGATACTGTATTGTATCTTACAGCATCATCAAATTTCATCGGATCTTTATCATAAATTCCATCAACTTTTGTTCCTTTCGCAAGTACATCTGCCTGGATTTCCACAGCTCTTAGTGCTCCCGAAGAATCTGTTGTAAAATAAGGATTGCTTGTTCCACCTGCAAAAATAACAACTCTTCCTTTCTCCAGATGTCTTATTGCTTTACGTCTGATATAAAGTTCGGCTACCTGCGGCATTTGAAGTGCTGTCATAACTCTCGTTGGTACTCCTATGCTTTCAATTGCATTTTGCAGTGCAAGTCCATTCATAATTGTTGCAAGCATTCCCATCGTATCTCCAGTCACTCTGTCAAAGCCTTTTTCCATCCCGCTTATCCCACGGAAAATATTTCCACCACCAATAACGATAGCAATTTGCACACCTTTTTCATGTACATCCTTTATCTGTTTTGCAAAACTTTCAAGCACTTCATTTGAAAAACCAAATTCTTTGTTCCCTGCAAGTGCTTCTCCACTTAGTTTTAATAATATTCTTTTATATTTAAGCATTATAGGAGCCTCCA
>NZ_CALKTL010000188.1 GCF_937997405.1 uncultured Campylobacter sp.
CGAAATTCCTTGTCGGGTAAGTTCCGACCTGCACGAATGGCGTAACGACTTCCCTTCCCAATCGTTTTTCCCTTCTTTCATTTTTTTGCTTTTGGCGTCTTGTAAAATTTCTTTGTTATTTTGGGCCGAAAGATAATTGGTTATGGCATTAGCCTGTGTCATTAAGGTAACTCTAAGCCTTCTTGTTTCATCAATTTGATATGCCATGAGGTCATTTCCAGCCTGCAGTACTTCTAATTTTCCTTTTGAATTGGCAGATCTTTCTTTGAACTTTTTGACAATTGCTTGGCGGTAGCTTCTATGCGGTGAGCCTCGCGATTTGCCAAGATTGCGTGACGGCGGTTTTTGTGCGGTTGGGCTTTTGATCGCGTGGCGGTTTTCGCGTAGCAAAGCCTTGAAATTATGTTTGACTAAACTTTAAATTTTTACTCCGAGCCCTTGGAATTTTTTAAATCCTCCATGCGCTCCTGCTGAGCTTGCACGAACGCGCTGTATCTCGTAAAAAGATAATCTTTGATCTCAAAAATCATCAATGTAAAAATCGAAGGCAGCGTGAAAAATCTAATCGTCATAAATACAAGATCAAGCGCGTTTAGCTCGTCGCTGCTCGCTCGATACCCTCCCGCACTTGCGGTTAAAATCCCATGCAACGCCTCGTAGTTGTAAAGGATGAAAATCGTCACGAAAAGTGTCGAGAGCTTCGATACGATCTTATTCATGATCTGCGCCACGTCCTCGTCGGCGATCACCGACATCGCAAACCACACGAGGGTGAAAAATAGCGGAAAGACGATGTTGAAATTTAGCGAGTTATCAAGCTTTTCCGCGCCCGTCACCGCGATGATCGCAAACACCGCCGCAAAGGGGATCACAAATAGCGCGAAGGTCATCGCCGATTTTATCGCCTTAAAAAAGCTATACGCAAGCAGTGGCGAGCCCAAAGCGAGCAAAAAGATCGTCAGCGCGTAGTTTGCTTTGGCAAAATCGTACAGATTAAACAGCGCAAATACCGACGCTGCGGCAAGTAGCGGCACGCTTAGCTTAAACAGCGCCCCATATTTGGCGTAGGCGCGCGACACGATGGCGTCTAGTCTGCTAAATTTGACGTTTAAGCTTTGCGCTCTGATGAAAAACAAAATGACGAATTTGACGATTACGTTTGGGCTCATATGCACCTTTCCGTTTAAATTTATGAAATTTTATCCGCGCTAAATTTGCGAAATTTTATTCGCAGAACCTGTCCGTAGAATTAGGCTTTGCCGACGGCTTATGCGGCCTGCGTTAAAATTTCATCGCGCTCTCGCTGCGTTGCTATCTTGCCGCCTTGTAGGCTTTGTCTTTTGGCTACGTGAGGCGGACCTGCGCGCTTTGGCTTGCGTAGCGTCTCGTTAGCAAGCCCCCTAGGTTGCAGCGTGTCGCAGCAGCGCTCATTCGGCTCGGCGCGCGATACTTTGCTTGTGGTATCCGCACCCGCGCATGAGAGCTTGGCGCCGCTAAAATTTTATCGGCTCTTAGCCCCATGCGATACGTCCTGTGCGCCGCGGTAGAATTTTGCGCGACGCAAGGACCTATCGGACTTGGCTTTGCGCCGCAATGCGCTTGCCTTGTATTGGCCTGGGATGCGGCGCGAATGATTAAATTTTACCGCACCGTCGCCGAGCCGTTTTAAAGCTCAAACGAATTTTTGAGCCGCTACGATACGTGAAATTCCAAAAATCGCGCTTTAGCGATCAAGCTCATTTGCGCTTGCTTGAGAGCCATGCAAAAAGCGGCGCACTTGCGCCCTTCGCCGCGCCCATGCAAAAGCAACGCGTCCCTTGCCGCTCAAAACTCATTTTCGCCCGCTCGTGCCGACCGC
>NZ_CALKTL010000189.1 GCF_937997405.1 uncultured Campylobacter sp.
TAGTAAAATCTGCGCCCAACTCTCATCCTAAAATTCTATCGCGGTAAAACGCACCGCCGATAAAACTTAAAATTCTATTGCTCAAAGCCGCCCGCATTTTCCCTTATCCTTCAAAATTTCGCTTCGTAAAATTCCAATCCGGCTAGACCTGTTGTATAAAAACACTTCATAAATTCCATTCGCCCATTTACCCGTTTTTAAATGAAATTTCGGCACAATGCGGCTTAAAATTTCATCAGGGAAAGCCACTTGAAAACAAAGAATATCAGAAATTTCAGCATCATCGCGCATATCGACCACGGCAAATCCACGCTTGCAGACCGTCTAATTAGCGAGTGCAACGCCGTCGAAGCGCGCCAGATGAGCAGCCAGATCATGGATACGATGGATATCGAAAAGGAGCGCGGCATCACGATCAAGGCGCAGTCCGTGCGGCTCGAGTACGAGCTTGGCGGCGAGAAATACGTTTTAAATTTGATCGATACCCCGGGCCACGTGGATTTTAGCTACGAGGTCTCGCGTTCGCTGGCTAGCTGCGAGGGGGCGATCCTCGTCGTAGATGCCAGCCAGGGCGTGCAGGCGCAGACCATCGCAAACGTCTATATCGCGCTGCAGCACAACCTCGAGATCATCCCCGTGCTTAACAAAATCGATCTGCCCGCCGCCGATCCGCAGCGCGTAAAAGATGAGATCGAGCATGTCATCGGGCTTGATTGCAGCAGCGCGATCGAGGTCAGCGCCAAAACGGGCGTGGGTATCAAGGAGCTTTTAGAGGCGATAATCACTCGCATCCCCGCGCCCAAAATGGACGACGCCGCGCCGCTTAAGGCGCTCATCTACGACAGCTGGTTCGATAACTACCTAGGCGCGCTCGCGCTTGCGAGGCTCTACGACGGCGTGCTGAAAAAGGGCGACGAGGTCTATATCATGGGTAGCGAGAACCGCCACGAGGTGCTTGATCTGATGTATCCCTACCCGCTCGCGCCCGCCAAAGCCCGCGAGCTTAGCAGCGGCGAAGTGGGCATCGTAGTAATGGGGCTAAAAAACGTCGCCGACGTGCAGGTGGGCGATACGATCACGCTTTTTAAAAATCGCGCCGTCGCGCCCGTGGGCGGCTTTGAGAAGGCCAAGCCCTTCGTTTTTGCGGGCATCTATCCCGTGCAGACCGATAAATTTGAAGATCTGCGCGACGCTTTGGATAAGCTCAGCCTAAACGACAGCTCGCTTAGCTACGAGCCTGAAACGTCGCTCGCGCTAGGATTTGGCTTTCGCGTCGGGTTTTTGGGGCTACTGCATATGGAGGTCGTGAAGGAGCGGCTCGAGCGCGAGTTTGATCTCGATCTCATCGCTACGGCGCCGACCGTCACATACGCCGTGTATCTCACGGACGGCTCATGCGTGCGGATACACAGCCCCAGCGAGCTTCCCGCGTCAAATTTTATCGAGCGCATCGAGGAGCCTTACGTCAGGGCGACCATCATCACTCCGAGCGAGTTTTTGGGCAATCTCATCAGCCTTTTAAATTTGCGCCGCGGCATCCAAACCAAGATGGATTACATCACGCCCGAGCGCGTCCTGCTCGAATACGACGTGCCCACAAACGAGATCATAATGGACTTTTACGACAAGCTCAAGTCCTGCACCAAGGGCTACGCGAGCTTCGATTACGAGCCGATCGATTACAGGCGCGGCGATCTCGTAAAGCTCGACATCCGCGTCGCCGGCGAAGCGGTCGATGCGCTCTCGATCATCGTGCCCGCCTCAAAGGCCGAATCTAAGGGGCGCGACCTCGTCAAAGCGATGAAGGAGATCGTGCCGCGGCAGCTTTTTGAAGTCGCTATCCAGGCTAGCATCGGCAACAAGATCATCGCTCGCGAAAATGTCCGCGCCATGGGCAAAAACGTGACCGCCAAGTGCTACGGCGGCGACATCACGCGCAAGCGCAAGCTGCTCGAGAAGCAAAAAGAGGGTAAGAAGCGCATGAAAGCAATCGGCAAAGTAAATCTGCCGAGCGAGGCGTTTTTGAGCGTGCTAAAGATCGATTAAATTTTATGCTTGAGCGGGTGATCTAAATTTCATCTTTTGCCGCGCGACCGTAAAATTTGCCTTTAAATTTTGACGATCGTTCGGGCGGTTTAAATTTAGCAGCTCGCCGTTCGGTATGAAATTTCGGCTTTAAATTCCACGATCTTAAGAGGCGATTTAAATTTTATGACTGCACGGCTTTAACTATCGCTTGCCGCCTGAGCTGATACATTCGCTGTTGCGCGCCCGTTTTGCGCCGCTTTAAACTCTAGCGTTCACTGTTCGGTCGTAAAATTTCGCCGCATGCCGTTAGGCTAAAATTTCATCTTTCAAATTTAACATCCCGCGAGCGGTTTAAATTTTTACCGTCCGCCGATCATCGCGGTCGCGTCCGTCATCTCCTGCAATTGCACTCGCCATGCCCGTCGCCTTCTGCAAAATTCTATCCGGGCAGCGCCCGCTATGAAATTTTATCCGCCGCGGATTTATAAAATTTGATTAAATTTTGCCCGTCTTGCCGCATGAAATTCCATAGTGCGAATGTTTTATAGCAAAACGGCGTGCGTGGCGCATAAGAGAGCGTGCCGATAAATCCAGCAAAAGTGCTAAATTTATCGGCGCGGCAAAAGGAGAAAGATGAAATTTTTAGACCGCTTGGGCGTGGATAGGAGCAGCTTTGCCGATTTGTTTTCGGCATGTTTGGGTTGCGGCGTAAGGGCGCAAGAGATGGGCTCGAAGCTGATCGTAAAGGGTAGGCACTGGTCTGTGGATTTTGAGCGCAGCGAGACCCTCTTCGGCGACGATGCGCCGCGCGCCATTTTATATATCGGCAGCGAAGCAAACGCCAGCCGCACGTGGCTGTGGGGGTACGAGAACATAAATCACCTCGATGAGCGGCTACTTACCCTTGCGCGAGATGTGCGCGACTTCGACTTGCGGCACGAGCTAGCGGAGCTTGGCACGCCTAAGCTTGCACTAAGTGCGGAGATAAACGGGCATGCTCTAAGCGCGATTGCGTGCGGGCTATCGCAGGAGCCGTTATGTTACTACCGCTGCCCGCACGCCGGCGGAGCGGTATTTGTGGCGTTCGCGGCAGGCGAGTGCGTGGCGCCAGATGGTACGATCAAGCCCGGTATGGACGCAAGCGAGCTCATCTCTTTGGCGCGCGATTACATAGGCGCATTTCAGCTAAATCACGCCGTTTTATCGGGGGCGCTTTTGCTTAGAAACGGCACGAAATTTAGCGAAGCGACGGGCAAGATCGTAGCGAATTTTAAAAATGATGCGCTCTTTTCGTTTGATAATTTGGGGCGGTTAAGCGAAGTGGAGTTTGTTGTATAGAGCCGCAAATATCGCGCCGTGCATTCGCGGCTTTGAAATTTACGCTGCCAAATTTTGCCCTGCAAATTTATATCGTAGAATTTTTCGTCTTGAAATTTTGCTCGGTAGAATTTGCATCGCGAAATTCTGATGTGTGAAATTTTGCCTTAAATTTTGCGTTGTGAAATTCTACTGTTCTATCCGCGCTCAAGCCTCTAAATTTTAAGACAAAATCAGCCGCCGTCGATGTCGAAATCAAGATGCTCTTTGAAATAGGCGCGCAGCCTGCGGCGGTCGTTGCGACCGGGCGTGATCGCAAACCACAGCACGCGGTCGTTCAGATCCTTGCCACGGATCAGCACGGTGTCGCGCAGCAAGATGTCATGAAAGTCGCCGTTTAGTTTCCAAGATGAGAGCGCCTTGGCGAAGAAAAAGATCACGATGCCCGCCGCCAGCATCTCATATGCCATAGTTAGCTGCTCGCTCATGGCGATACCTACTAGCCATAGCACGATCATCGATCCGATCCCAAATTTAAAGAGTCGCTCGTGTTTTACATAGCGGGAGTGGCTAAGCGCCGTATAGCCGGTGCAGGTGCGCAGAAAGCCCGGAGTGAGCTTAACGTAGTCGATATTAAAGAGCAGGATTTCGCTCTTGCGCTCGTTTGAAACGAAGGTAATCGCGTGGTCGTTAAATTTAAACAGCCCGCCGCCATCGCGCCCTTGATACCAAGCTACGCCGGCGATCAAAAGTCCTAAAATCCCGCCTCCACCGCGTCCGTGGCCGTTTCCTAAAAAAAATTTATCTAAATCTAGCCCTGCCGACATGCCGTAAAAAAATATAAAAGCCATCATCGCAATGACGAAGATCACGATGAATGAGTTATCGTTTTTGACGCTAAATCCGCCTGTGCTAGTGGTTCGTGAGCCGCGATTACGAAGGGCGGCTTTGTAGTCTTTGGTAGTAAAAGTAGGCATCGGCTTCCTTTATTTCAGGGTTTCAAAACAGCTTGCGCGCCGCTTTTAAACCCGTTTAAAACGGTGGAATTTTATAAAATTTCAGATCAAATTCGGATTAAATTTTAAATTTGAAGAGGTTTTAAAATTTAAGCGAGTTTCAAATTTAAAGGATTTGAAACTTAGCCGCCGAGCTACGCTTAAAATTTACGCTTTCGCTCAAATTTATCAAAATTTAAACGCATAGCGGCGCCGAAAGATCGGAAATTTAGCCCGGGCTAAACCCCGTTTTTATATAATTGCACAAAATTTTAAAGGAGAAAAAATGAAAAAATTTCTAGCTTTGCTTTTTGCGGCGCTATTTTTCGTAGGTTGTGGACAGACTCAGCCGAAAGTGCCGATCGCAAGCGCGTATAAATTCAAGGGCATTACCTACCAACACTTCCAAAACCATAATCCGAAAAAATTTATCTATCAATCGCCGGAGGCGGTCGAGAAAAAGTACAACGAGCAGCTTTTAGCGGCGCTAAAAGAGGCGAACCTGCTGGATCAAAACTCTACCGACGAGCTTAAAATTACAATAAAGCACCACAGGGGCTTTACGGGCGAAGCTACTCCGTTTCCTAGCGATAGAATCGGTGGCATAGAGTTTATCTATGAGGTTCAACTCGTAAGAAACGGCCAAATTTTAAGAAGCTATGTGCAAAATGACATCGAGCATTACGATCCGGGATTTTTCGGCAATATGAAAACCATAGCGTTGCAAAATACAGACGATAGCTATGAAAATGCCGCAATTACGGCTCTTGTCAAGCATTTGATGGAGATTATAAAGAAATTTTAGCGGCCAGCTTGGGCGCAACGCACGTGCCCGATGCCGCATTTGACTAAATTATAAATGATTTTGACGCCTTGCTGGCTTTTAAATCGCGGGATTTTAAAAAATCGCTGCGAGCTTGAGCGGTAAAAATTTAAAGAAGCGGATTGCTTGAGGGCTACCGATATATCGATAGCCCGTCGCCAATAAGCGGCGGAGCGCTCGATAAGCGCGGCATTTTGAGTCTTACAATGCTCTAAAATATAAAAAATTTTGGCGCTAAATTTTAAATGCTCCGGCTGGTCATTCTTGCCGGCGCGTGCTGCGGATTTTGCGGCGAAATTTAAAAACGCGGTTTGCATGATTTAGCGGATGTGAGTTTTGCAGAAGCGCAGCTGCATGTACAGACGCGAATGTGCGGCAAATTATCATAAATTTAAAACGTAGCGGCGCTGCGCGATCTCATCAAATATGCAGAAAATTTTACGGCAAATTTAAAACGCAGTCTCACGGAATTTAGTGCGGTAGATTATAAAATGCGGTTTGCAGCGGCTAATGCGGTAAATTTACTACGCGGTTGCAGTTAAATTTTTCCGCCGCGCGGAGTAAACGTCACGCATAAATTAAATTTGCCGCATAGAAGCTAAATTTTGCGTCGCAGTTAAATCCACAATAGTCAAATCACAGCGAGCTCAACGCTGCAAATTTAGAGCCCATAAGCGCAAGCGCTTGACTTGTGGCTGAGCCGCGATCCCTTACGATAAGATGCCTATTGTTCGCATTCCTGCGGCTGTATAAAACAAACGACGCCGCATTTTAAATTTTAAAATTTTATTTGAATAAGCTGTTTACGCTCTCGTCGTGATATACGCGCCTGATGACCTCGCCGAAGAGTGGAGCGACGCTGATTACCTTGATGCGGTCGCTTTCCTGCTTTAGCGGGATTGTGTCGGTCACGACGAGGCCGTCTAGCGCGCCGCTTTCGATGCGCTCATATGCCGGGCCGCTTAGCACGGCGTGCGTGCAAAACGCGCTGACGCTCTTCGCGCCCTGGTCTTTAAATGCGCCCGCGGCCTTGACGATGGTGCCCGCGGTATCGATCATATCGTCGATTAGGATCACGTCCTTGCCCGCGACGTCGCCGATGATATTCATCACCTCGCTTTTGTTCGCCTCCTCGCGGCGCTTATCGACGATCACCAGATCGAGTGAGAGCTTTTTAGCGAAGCTTCTGGCGCGCGCGACGCCGCCCACGTCGGGGCTAGCGATGATAGGATTTTTTAAATTTTTCTCTTTCAGGTAGTCCAAAAATATCAGCGAGCCGTAGAGGTTATCGACGGGCACGTCGAAAAAGCCCTGTATCTGCCCCGCATGCAGATCCATCGTGACGACACGGTCGATACCCGCCGTTTGCATCATATTCGCCACGAGCTTCGCGCTGATCGGCACGCGCGGGGCCGCCTTGCGGTCTTGGCGAGCATAGCCGAAGTAGGGCACGACCGCAGTGATCGAGTTCGCGCTGGAGCGCTTCAGCGCGTCGGTTAGGATCAGAAGCTCCATCAGATTGGAGTTTGCGGGCGCGCATGTGGGCTGGATGACGAAGACGTCCTTACCGCGCACGCTCTCGCCGATCTGGACGCTGATTTCGCCGTCGCTGAAGGTTTTGATCGCGCATTCGCTAAGCGGTAGCGAGAGATATTTGGAGATTTTTTTGGCAAATTCGGGATTTGCGGTGCCGGAGAAAATTTTATATCCGCGCATTTTGATGACCTTTGGATTGAAATTTGCTCGAATTCTACACCAAAAGCGCTAAATTTTAGCTAATTCGCCCGCCGCGCTCGCGTAAAATTCATAAGCGAGCATCACGAACTAACGCCCGTTTGCGAGATAAATTCTTTAAAATTTCAGGGCGGCTCGGCTTGCCGCGGTTTTACCATGGCGAAATTTAGCTTTGGATTGTAGCCGATACGCGCGCGGGCCATTGGAGCCCGCGTTGTCGTACGAGCAGCCGCGCAGATGCGGCTAAAACCGTATTGCGAAGTTTTATGAAAGTCTGAGGGAGCGCATCAAGTAGGGGGTACGGCTAAAACCGTATCGCAGAGGGCGGGGTGCGGATTAGCGCGGAATTTTATATTTGCGATACAGACAGGCAAAATTTTATCTTTGGAATCATAGTGAGCGCGCGTTTAAATTTAGATTTGAGCTTGCACGGGACAGACTGCGCGAATACTTTGTGGCGCGCTAAATTTAGGCTACCGCGGCGCATAAATTTTATATTTCTTGGGCGGTTAAATTTAAAATGTGCTTTGCTTTGGCGAAAATTTAAAGCTCGCTTTGACGATCAAATTTAAAAGTTCGCTATCTAGAGCTTGATTGTGCGCTGCGAAATTTTAAAATTTATCGTGCGAGCTCCATTCACCGTGTAAATTTAGATACTGCCTTTGCCGCTTAAATTTTATTAAATCCAAATCCTCACATTCAGTTTTAAAATTTTAACGATACTCAAAAAGCTTAGAATTTCACTCTTTATCTCGCTTGCGGGGTCGCGGCGCAGCACGCTTTCATAGACGCTAGGCTCGAAATTATCGCGCCCAGTGTGCACGAAAATATGGATCCGTCGCTCTCTGATGCTAGCCCAGATCTGCGCCCCGAGCGCATCGCCCACCGCCAAAAATCGCTCCATAAATGCAGGGGTTAGCACGTACATCGCGTTTTGCGGCTCGTCACTAAGCACCTTGTAGCGCGCGGCAAACTCCACGTTGTCCATCGCAACGGGCTTTAGGCCTACGTGCTGTTTGTTTTGTATCTCGCGCGGATAGATGAAAACGGGCGCGATGATGCGTTTGTTAAATTCCGCTACGAAAAACGCCCCGATAAGCTCGTGCTGTAAATTTTGATGGAAAAAGCTCACGTCGCTAAACTCGAAGCTCACCCCCTGCCACACGCCGCCCACGCGGTCGTTGCCGTGCAGATTTTTGATAAACTCGAACAGATCGCTCTGCACCACGCGCCAAAACGGCACGCTGCCGTAGGAGACGTATTCATAGCCGAGCTCGCGCACGAAAGGCGCCAGATAGTGCTGCTTGTAGCTTTGGCGGTATCGCCCGGTAAAGATATCTTGCGCGCTTCTTACGCCGAGCGCATAAAGCCGCGCTGCTAGCCACACCGCGAGCGCGACCGCGGCCAAGCCTATCAGCGCCTGCGGTAAGGCTGCGGAGTATTTGAAGATCAAAAACGAGATCGCGACCGCGCCGAACTTTAAAATATTTTCCGTGCCGATGAGATCCTTTTGCCAGCCGTTTAAGTGCACCTCTTTAAGGCTCACGGCGAGCGAGGCGACCGCCAGCAACACGAGCATCGTCGCGCTAAAGTTCTGCGCGCCCCGCCTGCGCACGAAATACGCGATGATGCAAAACGCCGCAAACAGCGCCACCGTGCTTATAACGGCGATCAGCTTTAGCTGCTCCACGTGCTTTTTCGCATCCAGTCGCAGGCGCTCCAAATCATAAATAGTCAAAATTTCGCCCCTTTTTAAATTTGCCCGCAATTTTAGCGAAATTCTAGGAATTTTGGAATTTCAAAGCTCACTCGTCTGCACATAAGGCGGATTTTTATATGAATTTCGCACAGCGCCCTAAATTTAAGGATAAATTTAAAACTCTAAGTTTAAAAT
>NZ_CALKTL010000190.1 GCF_937997405.1 uncultured Campylobacter sp.
CTAAAAATATAAATGGTAAAATATATAATAAATATCTAAAAATATCGGCAGCATCATCAAACTTACTACCAAATATTATATTTATTAGAATGGGTGATAGAAAGTATATAATGGTAGCGGAACATATTGCTATTCCCAGCATAACAAAACCAAGAAACCATATATGTTTTTTAATAATCCTTATGTTATCGAATTTATATACAAATAATGGAGCAAATGAAGTTGCAATTATAGGTGCCATAGCTGTTATACTGCTAAATAATTGAATTGCAGAAGCATATAAGCCCAAAGTTGTATCATCACTTAAAAATTTAGTCATTACTATATCAATTCGCCAAAATACGCACATAAAAACTATTCCCACAAAAAAAGGTAGTCCATCTTTTAATTAAATGTAAAAAATAAATCCTTATTTAAAATCTTATAAATCAAAAACAATCCTATAGCCATACTAATACTTTCCAACGCATATATAAGTGCATAAAAATATATATTTGTAATATTTAATAAATATAAAAATCCTAAAAAAGATACTCTAATAATTACAAAGATAATATATAGGATACTTCTATACTTTATCATAGTCTGAGATTGTAAGAACGCAGTAATAATCCCAAAAGCTTCGTCAACTAAAATACTAAATCCAAGAATAACAGCTAGATAAAATATATTTATATTATTATTGAAATATATAAATAATAAAAATGCTAAGTATGCTATTGCACAAAAAAGAGATCTAATAAAAAATCCACTGCCCATAAGACTTTTACGCTCCACAATATTAGCATTAGCAAGTTTAGGAACCATTATTTCGGCAGAATTTACATATGAAAGCGATTTAAATATCACAACAAGACCTAAAATATATTGGAAGATCCCGTATCCCTCTACCCCCAAAACACGTGCCAAGATAGATGCGGTCACCACTCCAGCAACAATCCTAATACTATGTTCTAATAAAAGCCAAGAAATATTTTTTATAACCATAAGTTTATTATTCACGTTTCAAATCCGAATATAAAATTTATTTCTAACTCGCCACCCAGCATACCGAAATGAATTAAAGGCTCTTAAAATAATTGTGATATTATTTTAAATTGACCAATTTTTCATATACTATATTTCAATTTTATTAATATAAAAATACAAATTGCTGCGCTAACTCACCCACCAAAGCTTAGTAAGCCTGATTTGACGAATTAGATTAAATTTACCATATTTTCATTCATGTTTCTACATTCATATTGGACGTAAAAGCAAAATCTAACGATGTCAATTTAATCCTTTTATGATTTAATTACCAAAAAGCTCATAAAATAAACTCCGGTGTAAAAAATTATTTGAATTCGTAATTATGCAGATCGATGTTTATATCTAACATTTTTAAACATTCTACTTTCTACAAATTTTATTAAGATATTGTGTTAAAATTTCATCTTATCTTTCCCGTACTGAGTAAAATTTTATATTCAAATAGCACGCCGACAAATTCCGTTCTTCGATATGGAAAATATACATTCTTATCAATCATCTTTCTTTCGTTATCGACAAGATTGAAGTAAAAATCGAAAGAAATGCCAAAGAAAACAATATTAAATCGAGCCGTCGTTTAAAGGAACATTCTATTATGATAATCATATTTATGATATTGTACTATATATTTAATAGCTCTTACCTAACAAAAGCGCCGCCGTAGGCAGCCCTATATACCCAAGACCTAAGATGCAAACTTTTTTCATAATATTCCTTTTAAAAATTCCAGTATTTTTTTACAAGCTTTACCGTCGCCATACGGACTTATACTTTTACTCATTTTATCATATTCATCTTTTAAATTTAATAATTTTTGCACCTCTTTTATTATATTTTCGCGCTTGGTACCGATAAGCTTCACGCATCCTGCTCTTATCCCTTCAGGTCTTTCGGTAGTTTCTCTGATAACTAAAACGGGCTTACAAAGGCTCGGCGCCTCCTCTTGGATGCCGCCACTATCTGTTACTATCATATATGACTTGCTCATAAGATAGACGAAACTATCATACTCTAGCGGATCAATTAAAAATATATTCGAAATGCCCGATAAAATTTCTCCCACAGGCTTTCTTACATTTGGATTTAGATGCACGGGGTAAACGATGTCGATATTTTCATTTTTTAGCGCTATTTCACGTAAAGCCTCACAAATATTAACAAAGCCTTCTCCAAAATTCTCTCGTCTGTGTCCTGTAACGAGAATAAATTTTCTATCACTAAGCTTATATTTAGAATTTATAAAGGATAAAATTTTATTTTTTAGCAGCTCGTTGTTTTCGATTTTATCTATCGTCCACAAAAGTGCGTCTATGACAGTGTTGCCGCTAACGATTATATTTTTTGAATCTTTGCCTTCTTTTAAGAGATTGTCTCTCGCATCGACAGTCGGCGCGAAGTGATATTTAGCTATGAGCCCCGTCATCTGCCTATTTATCTCTTCAGGAAACGGCGAATAGATATCGTGCGTCCTAAGACCAGCTTCGACATGTGCCACGTCGATCTTTTGATAATACGCCGCCAAAGAAACGGCATAAGTAGTAGTCGTATCTCCATGCACAAACACGATGTCCGGGGTATATTCGCTAAATACATCGCGCATACCAAGCAAAACGCCTGACGTAATATCGTACAGATCCTGCCTCTGCTTCATTAAATTTAGATCAAAATCGGGCTTGATCTCAAAAAATTCAAGCACCTGGTCGAGCATCTGCCTGTGCTGCGCCGTAACGCAAACCTTCACTTCAAATTCCGCGTGCTTTTGAAATTCCTTTATCAACAGAGCCATCTTAATGGCCTCCGGGCGCGTTCCAAATACTATCAAAATTTTTCTTTTCGTCATAAACTCCCTTAAATATCAGTTTTTTAACCGAATTTATTGCTGTAATTTTAATTAAATTTTGCTATATCGGCGCTTAACAATACATAAAATCACCTATTTGTCGCTACTTGGATGGTATAGAATGTTCTTTGCTTCAAAGATGGCTAAGATTTATTTTAAATTATCAAAAAATTCCATTGCAAAATCATCAAAAATTTTGCTTTTTAGATGCGCTTTGCAAAATTCCACTATAAGCCCGTGAAATAGCGCATACACGCCGTTTTCGTTCTCCAGCTTATCTGCTTTTGCCGCCGCATCGCAGGGAGAGTTAGTAGAATTTACAAGCTTATATATTCGCTCAAATTCTAGCTCACTGAGCCACGCGCTAAGCTCGTCGTAGCTTTCAAACTCATAGCCCAAAGCCCCGAGCAGCCGCGCCGAGTAGCTGTCTGCAACCATCACCGCGCGCTCGCACGCATAGCACAAGATCGCATCGCAGCTCTCCGCGCCGATTCCCTTGCGCGCTAACAGCCACTCGCGGCTAACGCCCGCTTTGAAGCTCTCAAAATCCCCAAAATCCGCGATTATCGCTTTGCAAAGCAAACTTAGACGTTTAGCTTTTTGATTATAAAATCCGCTCACTTTAATGATCTCCGCAAGCTCCGCTTCATCTAGCCCGGCGATGCTTTCTAAGCTCAAAAGTCCTTTGCTACGCAGGTTTTGCAGCGCCGCGTCGGCATTGCGCCACGCCGTACTTTGGATCAAAATCGCCCCCACGACCACCTCAAAGCTTCCAAACCCGGGCCACCAGCGAAAATCCTTAATTTTCACGGCGCGAAAAAGCTCGATAAAAAGCTCGGTCGCGCTCATCTCGCGCCTCCGAAATTTCTGGCGTCGTTTCTAAAATTTCGCGCGGCGACGGCGATTTTCCGCATGCACTCTAGCACGGCGATAAAATTTACGCCAAATTTAAATTCGCGCGCCGTATTCATCTGCCGCCTTTTAAATTTGCAAAAAATTCCTCATTAAAGCTCAAGAAAAACTGCTTTGCCGCGCGGCCGCTGCGGCTTGCGCGAAGCATCGCAAACTCCCGCGCCTTTGTGTGCAGCGCATCTAAATTTGCGGCAAAGCTCAAGCGAAATTCCGCCGCACTCATACCTTGCGCAGCCGCAAAATAGGCATCTACGATCCCCAAATACTCCCGCATGCTCCCGCCGTAGAAGCTTAGCTGCAGCCCGAAGCGCTCGCTTAGGCTGATTCGCTCGTTCGCCGCATCGCTTAGGTGTAGCTCGCCGCGGCTGATCTGCGCGGCGTCGTTATCGCTTGCGCATTCGCCTACGATGTGGCGGCGATTGGATGTCGCATACATCAGCACGTTGCGCGGCGCGCGCTCTAAGGATCCTTCTAGCAGCGGCTTAAGGTGCTTGTAGCCGCTCTCGCCGAGCTCAAAGCTCAAATCATCGCAAAAGATGATAAATTTAAAGTTCGTTTCGCGGATTGCGTCGATTATATCCACAAGAAAGCCCAGATCGTCCCTGCCGATCTCGATGATCTTAAGGTCTTGCGGGATAAATTTAGAAAAAACCGCTTTTGCAAGACTTGATTTACCGCAGCCGCTCTCGCCCCATAAAAGTGCGTGGTTGGCGCTGCAGCCGCGTAGGAAAGCGTCCGTGTTTTTTATAAGAGCCGATTTTTGGCTCTCTAGCCCCACGAGTGCGTCAAGATCAGTAAAATCGATGTCTCGGACGATCTTTAGCGCCTTTTTATTCGCGCGAAAGACGGCGACCTGTACCGTGCGCCAATCAATCGCGCTAAAATCGCTGAAATAAATTTGCTCGCCGGCGCCGCTCTGCACGCTTTTTAGGACGGCTTTCGGCGCTAAATTTAAACCGCACGCCGCGTTTAAATTTAGCTCTTCGCTTCTGCTTTTGCTCGCGCTTTTTTTGATATTTTCATCGCAAGTTCGCATTTTTTAGCTCCCTTCGCAGATAGATTAAAATTTCATTTATCACGTCGTCATCGTCGCGCGTCTGTGCCTTTAATCGCACCTTATCGCCGTTTGCAAGGGTGATCAAGATATTTTCGTCCATGCTCGAAATCACGCGCAAGCCAAGCTTCGTAGCCAAAACCTTAATCATCATCACGTCGATGAATTGCTTAGTGTAAATGTCCGCGCGCCCGAAGCGATCCTCGATCTCGCCGAAAATTTCAAGCACTTCGCTCGCCTCGGCGCACTTGCTAAGCCGCCTGTAAAGATCCAAGCGTAGGTGATCCTCCCTGATAAATTCCGAGTTTAAAAATGCGTTTACGGAAATTTTAAGCTCTACGCTCGCAGCAGCGCTCTTTCTGCTTAGCAGCTTGCCGATTTCTTCTTCGAGCATCTTTAGATAAAGCGAGTAGCCGATCGCTTCGATATGCCCGCTCTGCGCCTCTCCGAGTAGGTTTCCGCCGCCGCGAATTTCAAGATCGTGATACGCTAGCACCGAGCCGCTACCCAAAAACGAGTTGCTCTCAAGCGCTACGAGCCGCTTTAGCGCGTCCTGCGTAAGAGCGGTTTTATCCTCGATCAAAAAGTAGCAAAAGCCCTGTTTGTTGCTGCGCCCGACGCGGCCGCGCAGCTGGTGTAGATCGGCGATACCGAATTTATCCGCGTTTTCGACGATGATCGTATTTACGCGCGGCATATGAATGCCGCTTTCTACGATGCTGGTGCAAAGTAGCAGATCGTATCCGCCCGCTACAAATTTTAAAATTTCATCCTCCGTAGTTTTAGCGTCGATCTTGGAGTGCAAAATTAGAATTTTAAGGCTCGGCAAAATTTCAAGCAGCTTCTTTTTGGCGCTTTGCATCGTCGCGATGTGATTGTGGACGTAAAAAATCTGCCCGCCGCGTCGCAGCTCGCGCGAGATCGCCTCTTTTATGATCTTTTCGTCCCACTGCTTGACGAAGGTGCGCACGTCCAAGCGGTCCTGCGGCGGGCTAAGCAGCGTAGAGTAGCTTTTAATCGAGCTTAGCGCCATATTTAGACTGCGCGGTATCGGAGTGGCAGACATACTAAGCAGGTGCGAGGCGGCGCTTTTCTCTTTGAGCCGCTCCTTTTGCTTAACGCCGAATTTATGCTCCTCATCGATGATTATGAGCCCTAAATTTGCGGGGTTTAAATTTAAAAGCGAATGCGTGCCGACCACGACGATCGCCTCGCCGCTTTGCAGGCGTTTTAAAATTTCGCTCTTTTGCCTCGCGCTACTGAAGCGATCGAGCTTGAAAACGGGAATTTCAAACTCCCTAAAGCGCTCGCTAAGCGTGGCGTAATGCTGCGAGCTAAGCAGCGTCGTAGGCACGAAAAACAGCACCGAATGACCGCTGCGGATGCAGGCAAAAATCGCATTCATCGCAACCTCGGTCTTTCCAAAGCCCACGTCGCCGCTAAGTAGGCGGTCCATTACCTTGCCGCTTTGCAGATCCGCCAAAATCGCGCCCACCGCCTTTTGTTGATCGCTCGTGTAGCTAAAGCCGCTTGCGCTTAGAAATTTCGCATAATCCGCGCTTTTGTTTTTGATGACGAGCCCTCGCACCAGCTCGCGCTTGGCAGCCAGTGCGATGATCTTTGAAGCGATCGCAAAGAGCTTTTCGCGCACTCGCTCTTTAATTTTTGAAAAGCTCGCCCTGCCCAGATGATCCAAGCTCACCGCGCCGCCGCTTGCGACGTAGCGATCGATCTTATTTAGGTACTCTACCGGCAGCAGCAGTTTGTCGCCGCCCTCGTAGAGCAGGGATACGAACTCCTTGCTGCGCCCCATCACCTCGATGAGCTCAAGCCCGTTAAATTTAGCGATACCGTGATCTTCGTGCACGACAAAATCGCCCACGTTTAGCTCATCCAGAGCTAGGCTCGATCTTCGCACGCGCTTTTTAGGCGCCGCTTTGTTTAGCGAAAGGATGATCCGCTCGGCGCTTATTAAATTTACGACGAAATCCTCTCGTAAAATTTCGATATTGCTAAATCCGCTAAGATCAAACGGCGCGAGCAGTGCGTCGTTTCGCGCGATCAGCGCGATAGCCTCACTGCGGTGGAATTCAAAAAATTCCTGCGACGGCGTCACGGCGAGGTCTTTAAATTTACGCGCCGCGGGCAGCACCTCGATCGCGTCTAAAAAATCCAAATTGCGCTCGGAAAAAATTTCATCCTTTTTGATCTCGTGCAGTAAGACGCAATCAAACGCGCTCGTGTAATCGACGAAGCCCTCGATGAACCAAAACCCGAGCGAGCCCAGATCGCGAGCTAACGCGTCGCTGTCCGCGCGCGATATCTTTTCGCTCACGCTCTCAAACTCGTCCTCGCTTAAATTTGCTAAAAAAGGCGCTATTTCGGCTTGCGAAAGCTCATCTTTTTCGCTTTTTTGCGTCGCGACGTCAAAGCGCCTGATGCTCTCGACCGTCTCGCCGTCGAGTAGAATTCTAACCGCGCTTTCGCTCCCTACCGAAAAAATATCGATAATCTCGCCACGGAAGCTAACCTCGCCCATGCTTTCGACGATGTCGCGCACGTCGTATCCCAGGCGCAAAATTTCCTCTTTTAGCTCGCTTAAGTTTAATTCGCTTCCAAATTTTATATTTAACGGGCGCAGATAGCTTGCGGCGGGGAGTTTGTTTAGGATTGTGCGGACGGGCGAGATTAAAATTTTTTTGCCGCTTGCTTTGTAAAACGCGCTAAGAGCAGTACTGATGCCCGCTAGCTCACCCATGTAGCTGCGCAGATCCTCGCCGAAACTCGCTCTAAAATCTGGCAGGCAAAAGGTCGCGTAGCCCATAAATTTAAGCACCTGCTCGCACGCCGCAGCCTCTTTATCGTCCTCGCAGATCAAAATCTCTTTTTGGTTTTGCAAAAAGTATTCGTAAACCTCGGCTTGCATTATTTAAACCTTTCGATCTGGTACTGCACGACGTTTGCAATCTCCTGCCACGATACGTTAGGCTCTAAGGTCGAGATATTTTTGAAATTTTGCGCGTTCCAGCTCATAAAATTTGCAGGATCGACGCTTTGAGCCAAAAACCTAACTTCGTAATGCAAGTGCGGACCGGTGCTGTAGCCGGTGTTACCGCTATAGCCGATGAGATCGCCCTTTTTAACCCAAGAACCGGGCGTTACGACCGCGGAGCTAAGGTGGCCGTAGCGAGTCTCAAAGCCGTAATTGTGCGATAAAATCACTAAAATTCCATATCCGCTGCCGCTACCGCCTGCAAACTGCACGAAGCCCTCTGCCGTCGCAAACACCGGAGTGCCCTCACTTGCTCGCAAGTCGATGCCGTGGTGCATCCTCATAACGCCGCTGATTGGATGAGTGCGCATCCCAAAAGGGCTAGTTACGCCGCGATACTGCATCGGAAGTCCATTAGGCACAGCGCTAAGAATCGCGCTCGCCGTTTTTTCGCTAGCTGCGATATGCGCGCCGGAGCCCTTTTTACGCTCCTTTTTCATCTCATTCATCGCAAGCATTACTTGGATATCACTATCCAGCCCGCCTCCATCGTCTTCGCGTCCATCGAGCTTGGCAAGCACCTCCTCGTTTTTGCCCTCAAGTGCGATATTTTGCTCTTTAAGTGCGAGATTTTCGGCGTAGAGGGTTTTGTTTAACTCCTTTAAATTTGATCGGTCGCTCGCGAGTTTAAATATCGCAAAAAACAGAACGAGCAGAAAAATTACGAAAAACGCAGATAAAATTTTAAGTTGAAATCTAAAATTTTCGCCAAAATACAGCGTCTTGGTGCCAAAGTGATCGCTTAAGGTAAGTTTAGTTTTAGCCACGGCGCGCCTCAAGCCATAAAATAAAATTTTCTACCAAATGAAACGAGCCGAAAACCAAATACTCCTCGTCCGCTCTAAGCTCGCCGCGAAACGGCGAATGCGGAATTTTAAGCGCGTCAAGCGCACGGGTTATCGCCTCTGCCGCCATTTCGCGATCCGCAACCTCGTAGTTAAAGATCTCTACGCGCTCTATCACGGGTGCTAAAGTCCGCAGCACCGCGACTACGTCCTTATCGGCAAAGGCGTTATAAATTAACACGATCTTTCTGCCCCCGTAGATTTCGATAATTTCGCGGGCTACTTGCTGTGCCGCAAGCTCGTTGTGTCCGACGTCCACGCGTAAATTTGGCGCCAAAACTTCCATCCTGCCGCGTAAATTTAGAGGCGGTAGCTGCGAAATTTCAAATTTCAAATTTAAAAATTTCATCGCGGCAAGCGCTAGAGCTAAATTTGAAATTTGAAATTTAGGCATATTATTGTGCGCGCAAAACTCCACGATCTGCGCTCGCTCGCTCTCGCTTAAAAGCTCTGCTGCAAACCTCAAATGAGTTCCTTTTTGCTCTGCGATCTGCTGCGCGATACGAAGCGGAACCTCACTCATCTCATCGCTTAAAATCGCTTCCTTATCCATCGTAATGAGCTTGGTGTGGGCGATCTGCTCTAGATTTTGTCCTAGCATACCCAAATGATCGGTGCCGATCGGCGTAAAAAGCGACAGCATGCGCCCAAAGCTCGACGTAGCGTCAAACTCGCCGCCCATCCCCGCCTCGATCACGCAGTAATCGCAATCCCTAAAAAGCACTGCC
>NZ_CALKTL010000191.1 GCF_937997405.1 uncultured Campylobacter sp.
CAAGACACGGTGCGCCGCTTCCGTGATAGGCTCGTCGCAAGCCTCGTGCGGCTGGACGTGGATTTTTTCAACCGCTTCCGCACGGGCGAGCTCATCAGCCGCACGATCAACGACATCGAGCGTATCCGCGTCGTGGTTTCGAATATGATCCCCGATTTTTTCACGCAAATCATTACGATTTTGGGGCTTTTAGGCGTCGTGATCTATCAGAGCCCAAAGCTCTCGTTTTTTGCGCTCGTGGTCTTTCCGTGCGCGATATATCCGCTCTCGCGCCTTGCGAAGCGGATGAAAAAAATTTCGCGCGAATCTCAAGAGAAAACATCCGATATCTCCTCGGCGCTCAGTCAAATTTACTCCAACATCGAAATCGTCAAGGCAAGCAACGCCGAGAGCTTTGAGGTGGAGAAATTTAACGCCGAAAACAGAAAATTTTTCAGTCTAAATTTAAAGGCGGTCGTAACGACATGCCTGGTAAGCCCGATCATGGAGATGCTAGGCGCAGTGGGCATCGCCGTGGTGATCATCGTCGGAGGGCAGGAGGTCATCGCGGGTCAAATGAGCATCGGCAGCTTTTTTAGCTTCCTTACGGCACTTTTTATGGTCTATACCCCGATAAAAAAGGTCTCCTCGCTCTACAACAATATGCAAGACGCCATTGCAGCGAGCGAGCGAACGTTTGAGCTCATAGACTTGGAGCCTACGATCGTCGGAGGCGGCAAACAGATGGGCGAGATCGGCTCGGTGAGCTTTTGCGACGTGTCGCTAAACTACGGCGACAAGGCGGCGCTGAAAGATATAAGCTTTAGCGTCAAAAAGGGCGAAATTTTAGCGCTCGTCGGAAACAGCGGCGGCGGCAAAAGCTCGGTCGTGAACCTGCTGATGCGCTTTTACGACGCAAGCAGCGGTAAAATTTTATTCAACGGCAACGACGAGATCGGCGAGTTCAGCATCCCTAGCCTGCGCGAAAATATCGGTCTGGTAAGCCAGCGCGTCTATATTTTCAACGACACGATCGCGCAAAACGTAAGCTACGGCGCGGAATTTAACGAGCAGCGCGTCATAGAGGCGCTGAAGCTCGCCAACGCCTATGAGTTCGTAAGCTCGATGAAGGATGGAATTTACACCGTGCTTAGCGAGTTCGGCGCAAATCTTAGCGGCGGGCAGCGCCAGCGTATCGCCATCGC
>NZ_CALKTL010000192.1 GCF_937997405.1 uncultured Campylobacter sp.
TCGTCCATAAATTTTTATTCCAAAGTTCCGCGCCCGAAATTCCTTTAATCCTAATCCAAGCGATAATTTCTAAAATTTCAGATAAAAGGATTATCGCGAGTACAATGTACGCTGTGGTTGCACTACTCATTTCCGGTAGTTTAATAAACGAATTAATGATTTCTACAAGTACTAAAGATATAAAATATAACCACGCGTAAGCATAAAAAATTTTACTCTTAGTGGCTTCTCCTAAGTAGCAATATACTATTGCCGGGGCTATGGTGCTGACAATCTTAAACGCTGTAATCGTTACATACCAAATGGTAACAAATTGCGTCTCTTTAATCTCCATAGAGTGATTAAGTCCTATGGCCATAGCCGCTAAAATGCAATAGAATGCCTCCACGAAAGAGCCGCCTCGCTCATGTAAGGTATAATTTAGAGTCTCTAAGCTCACAATATTATTATTCATAGAATGTGGTAAAAGCGAAATAAATACGATAGCCCAAAGCACTCGGGCGATAAAGTTAATCAAATACGCCCTAAAGACCTTACTATCAGAGATATCCGAGATCATTTTGGTTACCGACAGCTTAAAGCTCATCGAAGTAAAAATCACGGCGACGATTGCGGCTGTGGCGGCGAAAAACCCACTCATCGTAATGCCGTGCAAAAACTCGCAACAAACCCAAATGATCAGATAAGTGCAGATTGCCAAAACGCTAGAGGTTATACCACGAAATTTTATGGCGTTTAAAGTATCACGCTTCATTTTTTGCCTTTGGATTTTTAAAATTTTATGGCGGATTATACTTGCGGGGTTTGAAATTTAGATAAATTTAAAAACCCCGCGGTGCTAAATTTTAAAATTTAGCACCGCGAGATCGCAAAATTCTGCCTCACAAAAGCTCCGTGATAAAAAATTTGCGGCAAATTCTACATCCAAAACCCTGCGCTACAAAGCCTAAATTTAGGCGGATTGCTCTATAATCATATTTTTATTTGAATTTTTGGAGAGTATTTTGAATATAAAAGGCGACATTACGGGCGGACTGACTGCAGGCATTATCGCGTTACCGTTGGCGTTAGCGTTTGGTATCGCAAGCGGGCTAGGAGCTAGTGCAGGTATCTGGGGGGCGATCGTGTTAGGGTTTTTTGCGGCGGCTTTCGGCGGCACAAAAATGCAAATCTCAGGACCTACGGGACCTATGACGGTCGTAAGCGCCGCCGTGGTCGTGAAATTTACGAGCAATACGGGCGCACTTGAGATCGGCTCGGTGATGGCGGTATTTGCCGCGGTGGGGCTCTTTCAGATCGCTTTTGGAATTTTGCGCTTAGGCAATTTATCAAATATATCCCGTATTCGGTCGTTTCAGGCTTTATGAACGGCGTGGGCGTCATCATAATTTTGCTTCAGATAAATCCGATGTTAGGGCAAAAGGGCTTAGGCAAAATTACGGACGCGATCGTCGCTATCCCTCAGAGCATCGCGCATCTAAATCCCGCAGCACTCGGTCTTAGCGCAGCGACGCTGGCGATCTTATATCTTACTCCCAAAAAGCTCTCAAGGCTTGTGCCTACGTCGCTTTTGGCGCTAGTAGTCCTAACTCCGATTTGCTATGCAATGAGCCTTGACGCACCTACAATAGGCGCGATTCCTACGGGCTTTGCTAGCTTTACGGTGCCGGTACCGAATTTAACTCACATTGGTTCCATCGTAGGATATGGGTTAATTTTAGCGATTTTAGGCACGATAGATTCGCTGCTAACTTCGCTTGTGGCGGATTCTATCACCAAAACCAAACACTCCTCAAATCAAGAGCTCATCGGTCAAGGTATCGGTAATGCACTCGTGGGCTTTGTCGGCGGTATTTCGGGAGCAGGCGCTACGATGAGAACGGTCGCAAATATAAAAGCGGGCGGGCTTGGTAGACTATCTGGGATCACGCACTCAGTATTTTTGCTACTGGCGGTATTGGTGTTTGCACGAGCAGTCGCATATGTGCCGCTAGCGGTGCTGGCGGGGATTTTGATAAAGGTAGGCGTCGATATCCTAGATTATCGCATGCTGCGCAGGCTTAACGCACGTACCGAAAAAAGACGCATTCGTGATGATCGCCGTATTTTTGCTAACGGTGTTTGTGGATCTCATCTTTGCCGTGGGCGTGGGCGTAGTGCTTGCATGGATAACGTATTATGCCGATTCGCGCAAAGGCAAAAAGAAATTTGCTATCAAACTCTATATCTCGACGATGCGAAATTTGTCGAGATTATCGGACCGATATTTTTTACTGATAGCGCGCGTATTGTAGATGATCTACGTCTCCGGGTATGCCGGAAAAAGCTCACAATCGATTTCGGTCAGGCGACTTTTATAGACATTTCATTCGCTTACGCGCTCGAGGATTTTTTTGCAATATGTTTAAAAAAATGCTACAAATGTGGATATAATCATCGACGAGTGGCATTTTTGGGTAAGGCGCTAAATGAGCTAAAAAATATCTACTGCCGATAATATCGGAGTGCGAAGCGACATTTTGGAAGATGAAAAAAAGTAGGGTGCAGTGAAATTTCTGGCGCTGATAAGCCAATAGATTGAATGCTAGAATAAGTATTAAGTTAAGCAAGACTAATACACTTAAAGCTTATGTCCAAATTTTAAGTATAATTCAAGTAAAATTCTGCCAACAAAGTAGAATTTTTTACCAGGAAAATTATTTTAATAGGAGAGGTAAATGTTATTTAATTCGTATGAGTTTATATTTGTATTTTTGCCTATAACATTTTTTATATATTTTTTTCTAAATAAAAAGCGGCTGGGTGAGTTGTCAAAGGGATTTTTAGTCGCTTCATCATTATTTTTTTATGGTTGGTGGAATATTGCATATCTACCTATAATTTTGACTTCAATGATATTTAATTATTGCTTTGGAGTAGAACTAAATAAAAACAGCGCAAGAATTTCAAAAAAGGCGCTCTTGATCGTCGCAATAGCTGTAAATTTAGCGTTACTTGGATATTTTAAATATTCGGACTTTTTAATTGATAATTTAAATTTTATCTTCAATCTACATATCCACAATTTAAATTTGCTCCTTCCACTTGCAATTTCATTTTTTACATTTCAACAAATCGCATATCTTGTAGATTCGTATAACGGAGGAGGTACTAAAGAATATAATTTTTTAAATTATTGCCTCTTTGTTACATTTTTTCCACAGCTCATAGCGGGTCCAATCGTTCATCATAAAGAGATTATGCCACAGTTTGACAATCTCAAAAATAAAGTACTAAATTATAAAAATATTGCTCTTGGACTTTTTATATTTTCTTTGGGGTTATTTAAGAAAGTTATAATCGCAGACTCATTTGCAGTTTGGGCCACTAATGGTTTTGATAGAGCCGAGATATTGCCGTTTATTGAAGCATGGGCAACTAGTCTCTCATATACCTTTCAGCTTTATTTCGATTTTAGCGGGTATTGCGATATGGCAATAGGAGCAGCACTTCTTTTTAATATCAAACTTCCGATAAATTTTAATTCGCCGTATAAGGCTAGCGACATACAAGACTTCTGGCGCAGATGGCATATTACGTTAAGTAGGTTTTTACGAGACTATGTTTATATACCGCTGGGAGGTAACCGCAAGGGCAGGGCGAGGACATATTTAAATTTAATGCTCACCTTTATAATAGGCGGCATTTGGCACGGGGCGGGCTGGACTTTTATATTTTGGGGGTTTTTACACGGATTAGCACTCATGATTCATAGATTTTGGCATAATTTAGGCTTTAGAATGAATAAAGTTCTAGCTTGGTTTATAACCTTTAACTTCGTAAATATTACCTGGGTGTTTTTTAGAGCCAAAGATTGGAGCGATGCGATAAAAGTACTAAAAGGAATGTGCGGGATGAGCGGTGTAGTGTTACCGGATCCGCTCAGACATATATTTGAATTCTTACAAAACATAAATTCAATTGAATTTGGTGGATATTTAATACATATAGCTGGAGGAAAAGATACGATTTTTTGGTTAATTGTAGGATTTATACTAATATTATATTGTAAAAATTCTATGCAACTTATTTATTCTAATAATATAAAAAAATTTTATATAGTAATAGTTATGTCTTTATTTCTAGCTGCCTTGTCAAACCT
>NZ_CALKTL010000193.1 GCF_937997405.1 uncultured Campylobacter sp.
TGCGCGGGCGGCGTGCAGGCTGGCGGGCGGCGCGACGCGCTCCGGACGCTGGACGGATTCAAGGTCGCAAATATCGATCTGAAAAACCGCCAAGGAGGCGATCTACTCGGCGGCTCGGTGCAGCACGGCGCGATGTTTACGTGGTACGATTACGAAGAGGACGTGACGGCGGCGGCAAAGCAGCGACTAAAGGACATAGGACGAGGTGCGTGAAATTCTACGAGATGCGATAGAATTTAAACGTAATTTTAGCCGCGGCAAAATTTTACGAAGCGAATGCGATTATGAGGTAAGGAGCGATCTGATATAAAATTTGAAATTTCACGGCGCAGATTGCATCGGATAAAATTTAGAGCTTTACCAAGCCTCATTTGCTTTTAATTTCTAAAATTTATGCAACTTAAAGTCCAAAAAAAGGAGAGCAAAATGGCTTACGTGACCTACGACAAGGCAAAATGGCATTGGGGCGCGGCAAATGCGCCGACTGACATTCCGCAGGAAAACGGCGCGACGCACATCGCGTTTTTCTTCCGCTGGTGCATGGAGCGCAAGCTCTATTCCAAGGACTTTGCGGCGGATTTCGCGGACGATATAGCGCGGATGGTCGATAGCTTTGATTATCGCGGGTATTTCTTTGGCGCGATGGATGGCGTGCTAAGCAGCGACGAGCTAAACACCGCGGGCAAGGCCTTTGCGAAGGCCTACTACACCACAGACCGCACGAAATTTGCCAAAACGCACGGCTGGTATTTGCAAGATTACGACGATTTCGTCGCGCGAAAATTCGGCGATAAAAACTTCGACAACGCCTATTTTTACATAGAAAACTCGCCGCAGAATTACGCCGAGATCAAAGAGATCATCAACCGCCGCTACGAGGAATTCTTGAGCTTCAAGGCGGCGAAGTAGAAATTTTACCGCCGAGCTTAGTCGGTTTAAAATAGGCGCCTAAGCCCAAACGGCGCGCGATCGACGGTGCGGTAAAATTTAAAATTTTACGCAATGCGTTAAATTTTGCACAGTGCGTAAATTTCGGTGGCGTTTTAATTTTACATAGCATGCCGCGAGCCGACGCGACGCATCGCAAATTAAATTTTAAAATCCAACCGCTGCGCAGCGCGCGATATATTAAACCTAACGGCGCGCTGTTTTTATAAGCCTGGCGCTTGTATTTGCAAACTCTCAGCACGCAATATTAGAAGCCGCCCGCCGATCGTCGCGCCGTAAATTTTATAAACGCCGATCGTTTAAAACAATTTTCAAAGATCGTGCAATCCGCATTTTAAGAATAAATTTGAAATTTTAAAATCATCGCGGCGCGTGATGTAAATAAGCAGAACCGATGCGTTGCTGCGAGCGGCAGGGCTTAAAATTTAGGAAAATTTAACTATAATCGCCGCAAAAATTTGAAAATTTTAAAATTTCACAAAGGATTTTATAGATGATCAAAGCACTTCGCGGTATGAACGATATTTCAGGCGAGCAGGCGCGCATCTACTCACAAATTTTAAACGTGTGCGAGCGTGTGGCGCGCAATTACGGCTTTTGCCTCATCGAAACTCCCAAACTCGAGCAGACCGCGCTATTTCGCCGCAGCGTAGGCGAGAGTAGCGACATAGTCGGCAAGGAGATGTATGAGTTTAGCGACAAAAGCGGCGAGAGCGTCTGCCTGCGCCCCGAGGGCACCGCGGGCGTCGTGCGCGCCTTTATCGAAAAAAAGCTAGACCGCAGCGGCGGCGTGCATAAATTTTATTATCAAGGCTCGATGTTTCGCTACGAGCGCCCGCAAAAGGGGCGTCTGCGCGAGTTTCATCAATTCGGCGTCGAGTGCTTCGGGCAAAGTAGCGTTTATGAGGATGCGAGCGTGATCTTGATGCTAGCTCAAATTTTACGCGAACTGAATGTCGCCGCAACGCTTAAAATCAACTCTTTAGGCGATGAGGAGTGCATGCCTGCGTATAAAACCAAGCTCGTAAATTTCTTGCAGGATCGCAAAGACAGGCTCTGCGAGGACTGCCAAAGGCGCATCGACACCAATCCGATCCGCGTGCTGGACTGCAAAAACGAAAGCTGCCAGAAAATTTTAGCCGCCGCGCCTCTTATAACGGAAAATTTAAACGACGCCTGCGCCGCGCACCTCACGCGAGCCCGTGATCCAGGGCAACTCTTGCTGCTCGAC
>NZ_CALKTL010000194.1 GCF_937997405.1 uncultured Campylobacter sp.
AGCGTTTTCATTTATAATAAAACTATCAAAATATAAAAGGCTTAATATGCAAGATCTCGTATCTCAGGCAAGAAAAGAGGGGATGATCAGCACCGGCATCGATCTGTTTTTAGCGGCAGTGCCTGCGACTTTAGTTGCGCTAGATATTGCTACTGGCGGCATACTGGGACTTAGCGGTAACAAGACGGCTACCTATATCACTGGCGGAATTATTTTTGCTCTTTTGTGTGTTTCGGTATTTTTCAGGCTAAGAGCGCTCCGCAAAATTTCAATGCTTAGCGGCATAAGGGCGGCGGTGCTTTACCGCAACTGCGTAATTGTCTGCATCTGTGTCATTGCCATAACAAGCATCTTTTTATTGATTCCTTTATCGATCTCACACAAGCATTTGGCAATGATATTGTGCATTTTAATAGCGTTTGCGGGCGCAATCTACATGATCGTAGCGTGGTTTTGCATAAATTTTGCTCTAGCGCGCGTAAGCGGCGTGAGGATCTTTGAGACATATGTGTGGCTCTGCGTCATCCTTTTTCCATTAAATGCACTATACCATTTGATATTACCCATAGTCCTCATAATAACCGGCATCGTGCACCTGCTAGCCTGGAGCAAGATAGAAAAGATAAGCGTAAAAGTTTAGAATTTCGCAAATATCTTGTCGCGATAGAATTCCGATCTTGTCGGTTTAATTTATATTTTATGCTTGTTTATATATACTTCGGGTCAAATTTTTAAAAAGGGTTTATATATGCAATTCATTGTATCTCAGGCAAGAAAAGAGGGGATGATCAGCACCGGCATCGATCTGTTTTTGGCGGCATTACCCGTGGTTTTTATCGTGGTAGGCTATGTCTCTTTCAGCGAGCCATGGCGCCTTGACGACGAGATGATAAATTATATCGCTAGCGGAATTTTGATCGCTTTTATTTGTGTTTCAGTATTTTTCAGATTGCAGGCGCTCCGAAAAATTTCAGCGCTTAGCGGCATAAAAGCAGCGACACTTTATCGCAACTGCATAATAATCTGCGTCTGCTTTTTTGCGCTAGCGCTCGTGCTTAATCACCTTTATCCGAGGGAGCCTGACGCAGACGGCGGGCAGAGTGATAATCCATTTGCGGCAATATTTGGACTAGCGCTTTTCGTGGGCGTTATTTACATAATCGTCGCATGGTTTCGCATAAATTTCTCTTTAGCGCGCGTAAGCGGCGTGAGTACCTTTCGGACTTATGTGTGGCTTTGTGTGGGACTTTTTGTGCTAAATATACTATGCAATGCAGCGATTATTGCTATAGCTATTTCCTCCGAGCCGCGGACCGAGCAGGTCTCGGCTTTAGCTATTGCTGTCGTAATGCTTAAACTGCTCCTGCCGTTTGCCGCTCTCATAATAACCGGTATCGTGCACCTACTAGCCTGGAGCAAGATAGAAAGGATAAGCACAGAGGTTTAAATTTTAAATTTTATAAACCTCTTGTCACGATAAAATTTCGCTCTTTTCGGTTTGATTAGCGTTTTACATCTGCTTTTTGCATATTGAAATAAATTTTTAAAAGGAATTATACGACGTGCAAGACACCGTATCTCAGGCAAGAAAAAATGGGATGATCAGCACCGGCATTGATCTGTTTTTAGCGGCGCTACCGGTGGTTTTGATGGCGATAGACTTTGTTTTTGAGGGCATACCGGGATATCCATATAATATCGTGATCATAGGTGGAATTTTTATCGCTCTTATCTGTTTCTCGGTGATTTATAGGCTAAGAGCGCTTTGTAAAATCTCTGCGCTTAGCGGCATAAAAGCGGCGGCACTTTACCGCAACTGCGTAATTGTTTTCATCTGCCTCGCGGTGTTTTCATTATTTCATCCGATAAGTTCTTGTAGAGAAGAGATGGTTAGAGAGACAACAGGAGAGACAATATGGAATTTAGCGGTACCCGCAGCCGCAATCTACATAATCGTAGCATGGCTTCGCATAAATTTTTCTTTGGCGCGTGTAAGCGGCGTGATGACCTTTCGGATCTACGTGTGGCTCTGCGCCTTCTTTTTCGCGCTAAATTGGCTATGTGGCGCAGGGCCCTTCGGTTTGGCTACCTCCAAGCCGCAAATTGGCGATTCCGATGCGGTTTTAATTATCGTGTCATTGAAGGAATTTTTGCCGTTTGCTGCCTTGATAATAACTAGCATCGTGCATCTGCTAGCTTGGAGCAAGATAGAAAAGCTCGCCTAAGCCGAAGCGCTTTCGTTTTGCAGCGACCGCGCGCTTTTGCAAGTCTAAACCGCAACGTCCAAGCCGCGCTATCCGGCGCAGCATCGCCGCACGCAGCAAAGCTGCAAGATAGCGCGTAAATTTAGAAAATTAAAAGGATAAAAATGAAAGAAATTTCAAAGCAAGATCTACTTCGCAAGGCGAAATTCCGCGGAGTTTTAGGTGCCGTGATTTTGCTAGGCATCGGCGTAAGCGGCACGGTGGGCGTAAGCAGCATAGACGAGGACGCGGTCGCGATTTTTAGAGTTTTAGCGCTACTAGCGACACTAGCGATATTTTACGACTGCTTCGTTTGCCTAGAAAAGGCACTAGGCGTGCGCTTCGTTAAGACCTATAGGCTGATAGAAAGTATCCCGATCGTCGCGATTTTGTGCTACTGCGCCATGGTAGTAGCGCTAAAGGAGGGCGCGATGCTTGATCTACTCTACACCCTGCTCTACGTCCTTTCGACGTGCGCAGCGGTGATAATCTGGGGCGTATTAAACTGCCGCCTAGCCACACTTAGCGGCGTGGATTTATTTAAAATCTACGGCATAGTGGTGTCCGTGACGTGGCCCTGCGAAGCGGTATCGGGCGCGCTAGCTAAAATAGGCGTAATCCTCGCGCTGCCGTATCTAATCGCAGCGTCGCTGGTAACTGCATTTTCGGGGATTTTGCTAATCATAGCATGGATAAAATTCAACCCCGCAAGGTTATGCGGCGCGGAAAATTCTAGCGAGCTTGATGGCACCAAGCTAGGCGCGGACGGCGAAAAACCGAGCATTTACAGCAAACTCGCCACTTTTAAGAAATCGGACGCGGACGATGCGAAAAAGCCCGCTTCCAAGGCGAGCGCAGATACCGCAAAAATGCCTGCTTCCAAAGTGAGCGCAGATGATACGACTGCCGCAAGACGCCCGGGCAACCCCGGATTTAAATTCTAACTCTACTCGCAATACGGAATTTCGTAAAATTTTTAAAATTTAAGGCGCGGAATTTTATCGCGACGCGCGGTGCACCAGGCGGAAACACGGGATTTTGGTTTATTTTTATCCGCTACGAACGCGCAAAATTTAGGGCAAAATTCCAAGCTGAAATTCCGCGATCAATTTAAAATTTTAAGCAGAGGTTCAATCCAAAAATTCCGACGAAGCAAAATCCAAGCCAAAATTCCAGCTGAAATTCTAAAATTCCGATCTAAATCCCTAATCCAGCTTATTTCTAAAAAGCGACGCCGCAAAGCTCAACGTGCCAAGCCCGATCAGCAGCAGTGGCACGATGAGATGCCACAGCTCGCCCAGGCCCGCGCCCTCCAGATAGATCCGCCACATGCAGTTGTTGGCATAATACATCGGATCGAGGTGCGCGATGTAGTAAAACCACCGCGGCATCGCGTCCGCAGGCGTTATCAGCCCGCTTATCATAATGCACGGCAACAGGAACAAAAACGAGCTCACGACCGATTGTAGCGAGGTTTTGCAGACGGTCGAGATCACGAGGCCGATGCCTACGTTGCAGGCGCTAAAGATCGCGATGATCGCAAAAAGATCCGCAAAGCGCCCTCGAAACGGAATTTCAAAGTAAAATACGCAGATCAAAAACAGCGCGAGCCCCTGCGCGATCGCGATCAGTACGGGCGGCACGGCCTTGCCGATCAGCATCTCAAGCGGGTTTGCGGGCGTCATCAGCATCATATCGAAGCTCCCCTCCTCGCGCTCGCGAGAGACGCTAAACGCCGATAGCATCAGCACCTGAATCATCGAAAGCCCCAAAATCATCCCCGTCATGATCGTGTAGCGCGTGATCGTGTTTTCGTTAAAAACATAGCGCGGATTTATGCTGATTAAATTAACAAAATGCTGCGCGTTGTATTCCCCCGCTATGGCTTGCACGAAGCCGATGACGGTGTTTGCCAAGGTCGTATTGCGCGAATCCGCGATGATCAAAAGCTCGTGCGTATCCTTAAAATCGCTGCCGAAATAGATCCCGATGATCGCTTCGCCCTCGCTTACGGCGCGGCGCAGGCAGGTTAGGTCTTTGCAGCCAAGTTCGGTCTTAAACATCGGCGTAGCGGCGATGCTCTGCACCAGCGCGGCGGACGTCGCATCGCGGGCATCGTCCAAAATCGCGTAGCGCACCTGCTCGGGGGTGAAATTCGCGCCGTAGCCGAATATGATCGCCTGCACCAGCACCGGCACGATCAGCACCATGCGCGTGCCCTTGTCGCGAAACATCGCCAAAAATTCCTTTTTAATAAGCGCGCGGATTCGAAGCAGGGATTTTCGCAGAGCGTTCATCGTGCGCCCCTTTCAAATTTAGCGGCACCTTTAAATTTAACGCCATTTTCAAATTTAGCGGCGCGCGCTTGCGGCGCGGAATTTAAAGCAAAATTTAAACGCACCGCAGGCGCCGGTTCAAATTTACGCGGCTCGGATTTAGATTTGCACGGCACGAGTTTGAATTTGCGCCGTGCGAGCGTAAATTTTAAAATTTCAGATCTATTGCGCGGCGGCTCGGGCGGAAATTTTAAAAGCGCAAGTTTAAATTTACGCGGCGACAAGGAACTAGAATTTAAAAGCTCTGCCGCTTGATTTTGCGACTCGAAGCGGCGTTTTAAGCGCTCTGCGGCGCTAAATTTTAAAATTTCAGATCTACGCTTCACCGCTGCACCTTGCAAGCCAAAATGCCTCGCGCTAAGAAATTTTAAAATTTCAAGCCCGCGCTCCGCTCGCTTGCAAAAAAATTCTAAAAATTTCATCGCGTCCTCTCTTTTGGCGACGTAAAATTCCGCCATCGATGCCTCGGGCGAAAGCGGAACATTAATTGCGCCGGTTTTTGCGGCGCGAAATTTCTCCGCGCAAGCGTAAGGCAAAAATAAAAATTTCATCGCGCGCCCCTTTTTACGCTAAGCACGCACAAGCTGAAAAACAAAACCGCTCCGAGCGCCTGAATGGCAAGGTTTACCCATAGCGTCGCGCTCTGTCCGCCCGATAGGAAGCAGATGCGAAAAGACTCGACCGCGTATGTGGGCGGCAGCAGGTGCCCGATGAAGTTGACCGCCGCGGGCAGTCCGCGCAGATCGAATATCATGCCGCTAAGCAACGTCACGGGTAGATAGCCGATGACGATGGCGTATTCCTGCGCTAGGAATTGATTTTTGCAGATCGCCGAGATCAGCATGCCTAGGCAGGTCATCTCCAGCACGAAGACGCACAGCGTCGCCAGCAGCATCGCTACGCTGCCGCGAATCGGGATACCCAAAAG
>NZ_CALKTL010000195.1 GCF_937997405.1 uncultured Campylobacter sp.
CGAGCACCTTTGCCGCGTGATCCTTTGCCTTGACGCTTTTATAGACCTTTAAAATTTTGCCGTCCTTGCCGATCAGAAAGGTCGAGCGTACGATGCCTAGATACTCGCGTCCGTAGTTTTTACGTACCTGCCAGACGCCGTAAAGCTCGGCTACTTCGTGTTTCGGATCGCTTAATAAGACGTGTTTTAGGCTTTGTTTGGCGATAAAACCCGCGTGCGAGCGGACGCTATCGGGACTAACGCCTACTATCACGCAGTCCGCGGCGATAAAATCATCGTACGCGGCGCTAAATTCGCACGCTTCGGTCGTGCAGCCCGGAGTGTTATCTTTCGGATAAAAATACAGCGCGACGTTTTTACCCGCAAAATCTTTTAAGCTAATCGCCGTGCCGTCGGCGTTTTGCAAGCTAAACTCGGGCGCCACATCTCCGGCTTGCAGCGTGATTTTGCGCTCGCGATCCTCTGCGCTAAACTCGTCTTCGATCTGTGTTTTTCTCTGCATATCGTTTCCTTTTTTTGAAATTTTCAGGCTCGTAGCCCAAATCGCGGCTAAATTTTAATCTTTTTTCATAAATTTATCCTTGCTTGGATAAAATTTTGCTCCGTGCCGTAGCTGCACGCGCATTGGACGGATCGTAAGCAGATCGTTCTAGACGAGACTAATCCTGGAAGCTTGTGCTTTACGGCACGCGTAAAAACATTTGTTGCACATGCCTTGAGGCAGTATGGTACGAGAGCGCCTAGTTATCTATCGTGCCACGCAAATCCCATTCCTCACAGGCAAAATAACGCCTTGCTTTCCAACTCCTCTTAATCTACTTTTAGCTTTTTAACGATATGATTCTGCAAATTTTAAGAAAGGAAATAAGATGAAAACGCTAGTGATCTTATCACATCCCAATTTCGCCGCATCGCGTGTGAACAAAGCCCTATCGCAGGTCGCAAAGGGCGCTACCGGCGTAGAGGTGCGTCATTTGGAGGGACTTTACGGCACCGATACTGCGCGTATTGACACCCGCGCAGAGCAAGACGCGCTATTGGGCGCTGAGCGCATCGTATTTTTGTACCCGATGTACTGGCTAAACGTGCCGCCTATGCTAAAAGCTTATATCGACATCGTCTTTTCGCACGAGCTGGTGGGTTCCGGCGCGCTTAGGGGCAAGGTTCTGCAGCTCGCGCTAAGCGCTAGTACGCCGCTTAGCGAGTACTCCAAACAGGGCGCGATCGGCTATAGCATGGATGAAATTTTAACTCCGCTTAAGATCGCGGCAAACTACTGCGGGATGGAGTTTGCTGTGCCGTTTGTCAGCAGCGGGTTTGAGCCTGGAGAGTTTGGTGACGATGCCGTAGAGGCCGCGGCCGCACGCTTCGGCAAACTTTTACGAGGCGAACTAAGTCCCGGCGAGTATCAAATTTAGCAAAGCAAATGCTTGCTATCTGCGGCTACGAGCTGAAATTTTACAAGAGTGATTTTATTCGAGAAATCTACGCCTTTTAACGAGCCGATCGGCAAAAGCTCAAAGTGGATCGAAACACGCTATGGGCTGCTGCGACTAACTAATACGTGTATGCACTCGTTGTAGTCGGTGTTTATTGCCTGCAGGTACAAGCGTATTTAAACGCGCGCATCAGCTGGCTAATGTTGTCATCTATGGAGGCACGAATGCGTTCGGCTCGAAGTCATCGACATAAAAACTCACCATGTTTTATTTGCGCAAGAGTGGTTAAATTTTGCAGCAAGCGGCAAAGCAGGGGGTGAAGTGTGTGCTGTGATCTTTGGATCGGGTCTGGGTTTTGTGAAGCGGTCTCTGTCGCACTTGGAGAGTTTAAATTTTAAAATTTACTGCATCGCGTAGTATTTTGCAAAACATCGCACTACCGCCGCGAAAAGATATGCCGAGCCTGCCGCTGTAAAAGTGTGGTGATCGGTCACTACCGAGCAAAGTAGCGTAGCGAGCGCGCAAATAAAGTCGTTATAACCTAGCGAGGTAGGGCAAGGGCGAGTTTGCGTTTCATAAATATCTCGCGTGAGTGGGCTTGCGTATTGCATGTATGCAAAGCCTGCGCGAGACGCGCACTGCAGCAAATAGGGCAAGACCGCTTTTGGTGTGATTGGGGCTGGATGTCGCGCGGGGTGTATCTGCGCGCATGAGAGAAAAGAGCGCTTATAGCGTTATTTGAGTTGCTACGAAATTTGATTTATCAAAAGAGATTTTTGAAGAAGGAGCAGAATTTATAAAATTCCACTCCTTTATTTTGCGATATTTAAAGCGCGCGCATCGCTGTCGTACGCACCGTTACGCCTGATTATTTTACGCCGACGATGATTTGAGTAGCTTTTATGATCGCGGTTACTTCGTCGCCGACTGCTAGCGCCAAATTTTTAACGGAGCTGTTTGTGACGATCGCGCTTAAATTTTCGCCGCCTGCGGTTCTGACATCGATTTCAGCATTGATTGCGCCCTCTTTAACGGCGGTAATTTTGCCTTTTAGCTGGTTCGCAGCACTTAGGCGAAGATCATTTTCTCCCTTTGAAATGATGACATTTGGGGCTTTGAATAAAAATACCGCCTCTTTGCCTGCTTTTAAATCCAAAGTTTTTTCAGAATCGACCGTAACGGTCGCTTTTAGCACGTCGCCGCCTCTGGTTTTAGCTGTGATTAGCGAATTTACCGCACCTATTTTTACGTCGCTGATTACGACGTGAAGCTGATTTCTAGCACTTATTGCCATAGTTTCTCCTTGTAAAAAATTACGAGCAATGTTAGCGGCAAATCCTTAAATGAAATTTAAAAATGCTGCGTGTAAGAAATTAATTTGATTTGTTGCGAATTTATATTAAGCTCACTTTTTAAATTCCTAGCTTGCATTATGAAAAATAGCGTTAAAAAATAGATGAAATTCTAAATTTGCATATTAAATCGGGTTATTTTCCTTGAAATTTTATTCGCTTTTTATAAAATTCTGCGTTTTTTAGAGCTCTGACGCAAAATTTAGCGTTTGTTTTGCGCATCTGCGAAGTTACATCCGGATAGAAAATTTATCGCAAATCGCGCATGGCAAGGCTTTAAGACCGCTCCGCTTAAGCCTTGTTCGCTGAATTCTATGCCTCGCGTATCGGTTTTACGAGTGGATTGGTGATCGAGGCGTTTTTACATTTGCTTTAAAATATGGCGAGCGGTGCGCTTTGAGCGCAAAATTTCAGTGCACCTTGCTTTGCAGAAAATCGCGCAGAATCATCGCGTGGTTGCAGTGCTCGTCTTTCGCAGCGTATAGCAACGTGACGACCGGCTCGTTTTTAACCTTTTTCAAAAATTCAGCTACGGCGGGATTTTGCTCAAGCTCAGCTAAGTAAAGCTCCTTAAAATGGGCGAAATTCTCAGGCTTATGCGCGAAAAGCTTGCGTATTTCGGTGCTAGGCGTTATGTCTTTTGCCCACATATCAAGCTCCAGCGCGTCTTTTTTTATGCCGCGCGGCCAAAGTCTGTCGCATAGTACGCGAAATCCATCCTCTTCCTCCGCGCTCTCATAGACGCGCTTAATTTTAAATTTTGTCATAGTTTGCTCCTTTAAATTCGCTAATCTTTGATGAAATAATCGCCGTCGAAGCTTACGAGCGAGTATTTGCGCTCGTCCCCAAGCGCCTCTACGAGCTCCGGTACGCTAAGAAACGTGAGGCTGTCGGCGCCTATAAATTTGCAAATTTCATCCGTGCTCATATTTGCGGCGATCAGCTCGCGCACGCTCGGCGTGTCGATGCCGTAGCGCTCGGGATACTTTAGCTCCGGGCTTGCGATGCACATATGCACGCGCGCCGCGCCCGCATGGCGCAGAAGCTCGACGATCTTTTTGCTCGTAGTGCCGCGCACGATGCTATCGTCCACGACGACGACGCTTTTGCCGTGCAGTGCCGCGCCGATCGGATTTAGCTTGAGTTTGACCTTTAAATTTCGCACCTCTTGCGTCGGCTCGATGAAGGTGCGACCGATGTAGTGGTTGCGCACGATCGCCATCTCGAAGGGCAGCTTGCTCTCTTGCGCGAAACCAAGCGCCGCCGGCACGCCGCTATCGGGCACGGGTACGACGAAATCGGCTTTTAAATTTTTACTTTTTCGCGCGAGCGCAGCGCCCAGTTTTTTTCTGACTTCATATACGTTTTTGCCCTCTACGACGCTGTCGGGGCGCGCGAAGTAGATATATTCAAACGCGCAAATTCTAGCCTCCGCAGCTTTTAAAATTTGAACCGAGCTAAACTCATCCTTGCCCTCTTCGAAGATCACCATCTCGCCGGGCTTTACGTCGCGGATAAACTCGGCTCCTACGAGATCAAACGCGCAGGTTTCGCTCGCGACGATGTAGCCGCCGTCTTTTAGCCTGCCGATGCTGAGCGGACGCACTCCGTAGCGATCGCGCACGGCAAACATCTTCGAGCGGCTTAAAATCAGAAGCGAATACGCGCCCACACACTGTTGCAGTGCCTCGATGATGCGGTCTTTTAGATGCTCCTGCTTGCTGCGTGCGATGAGATGCAGGATATTTTCGGTGTCCATGCCAGATTGAAAGATCGCGCCCTCGCTTACGAGCTTACGGCGAATTTCGTCTTTATTGATCAAATTTCCGTTATGAACGATCGAGATCTCCCCTAGAGCGTAGTTGCCGGCAACGGGCTGTGCGTCCTTTAGACTGTCTGCGCCCGCGGTGCCGTAGCGGTTGTGGCCGATCGCGATGTTGCCTTTTAAAATTTCAAAACTCGCGGGACTAAAAACCTCCGTCACGAGCCCCGTGGCTTTGATCGTTTTGATGTGATGGTTGAAGCTTGAGCTGATGCCGCTTGCCTCCTGGCCGCGGTGCTGCATGGCAAAAAGCCCGTAATACGCGGTTTTAGCCGCACCTTCGGAATTTATGACTCCCACGATTGCGCACATTTTCTAACCTCTTAAATTTTATTTTTTAGAAATTTATCTATATTTTGTTTTATCATTGACAGCTCGCCGTCCGGCATTTTGTCGGCGCCTCATCAAATAGATCGGCTGAAATTTTAAACCTCTCGGCGATATTTTCTCCGCCTTTGGCGTAGCTGCCGAATAGCCCGACTTTGTAAATTCCAAAACTTTCAAGCTCGGGCTTTAGCTCGCGCAAAAAATTTAAAATTTCATCTTTAGTTGGCATTTTTTCCTCTTAAATTTAGCCGCAAAGCCTAGATCCCTAAGCAGTCATCGATACCGTAAAGCCCGCTATTTTGCGATGCTAGCCATACTGCGGCCTTTATCGCGCCTCTGGCAAAGGTTGCGCGCGAAGTTGCCGTATGATTTAGCTCGACGAACTCGCCATCGCCGTAAAATCCCACGGTGTGGCGCCCGACTATATCGCCGCCGCGCAGCGACATCACGGCGATCTCGTCCTTGCCGCGCTCGCCGATGAGCCCGTCGCGACCGCTTATGCGCACGTCCTTTAAGCTTAGCTTGCGTGCGCTCGCGGCGCTTTCCGCAAGGCTCATCGCCGTACCGCTCGGAGCGTCTTTTTTGTGGCGGTGGTGCATCTCTAAAATTTCGCAGTCAAAATCGCGCAGGCTCCTGCTGGCAAGCGCTACGAGTTTGTTTAATACCGCGACGCCCAGGCTCATATTCGTAGCGTGTAGTACGGGCATCTTCGCGCCGCATTCGCGCAGTAGCCGCTCGCCCTCATCACCCAAAGCCGTCGTGCCGATGCAAAGCGGCTTTGGGTGCGAAAGCGCAAATTTCATTAAGCTTATCGCACCGTCTCGGATCGTAAAGTCTATCACGACGTCGCAGCTGCTAAAAAGCTCGTCGTAGCTGCGGCTTGCGGCGCAGCTCGGCGTATAATCAAGCAGCGCGACCGTGTAGATCACGCTTGCTCGCGCCTGATCGAAATTTTTCAGGCATTCGTAGATCATCGTGCCCATTCTGCCGCTTCCGCCATGAATTCCTATATTTATCATCGCCGTTCCTTTAAATTTAGTTCGCTTAGTATAGCCAAATTTTGCTTACGCTAATTTTCAAGACCCAGGTTTAGCGGGATAAAGCTGTTTTGTTTTAGCTCCGCTTCGCTCGGCTTTTTGATCTCTATGCGAGAGGCGCTTACGCCGCGCTGCACGAGTGCTGATTGTACGGCGGCCGCTCTGGCAAGGGCTAGCTCATCAAGACGGGAGCGGGTAAATTTCTGCGCGCTTATCAGCTCCTCCATCGCCTCATCGCCGCTAGCTTTGATGCCGTATTTGACCTTAAGCGCCGCTATGGCTTCATCCGTGGAGAGGCCTTGCTTATTGGACATCAGCGTGAGGGCATTTTGCAGCGAGCGCCTTTGAAACTCGTGAGTATCGAGCTTTTCGTTATACGCAGAGTTTAGAATGATCTTAAGATCGGGCTTAGCTTTTGCGACCTTGGCAAGATCATCGATTTTAGAGCTTTCGCTGATTAAAATTTCGCTGCTTGCCGCCTCAAAATCGATACTTTCCAGCTTTTTCGTATCCACGCCCGCGATCTTTCCCATAAATCTAAACGGGCTTAGCACGATGTCCGAGAGTAGCTTTTTGATCGCACCCCAAACTAGCGCGCCGTAGCTAAATTTCGGATCGCTCAGCGCACCGCTTAGAGGTAGGCTAATATCGATCTGATCGTCGCTGTCCTTTAGGATCGATACCGCTAGCCCGATCGGAAGGCTCAGCGCATCCTTGCTCTGCACCTCTTTGCCAAGCTCGAAGCGGTCTAAATTTAGATCGTTGCTTGCATTCAGCTTGCCGTCTTCGATTTTGTAGGCAAGTTTTAAATTTAACTTGCCGCCCGCGATTTCGTTGCCGATATATTTGGCGGTATAGGGCGATGCGGGCACAAGCGGGATCTCCTTTAAAACGACGCTTATATCGCTTTTGCGTTTAAAATTCAGCGGATAGGCGCGCGCCGTGATGCTCGCTAGCCCGCTTCCGCTTACGAGCGAGCTAAGCTTGATATCCGCCGCTCGCTTCGGACTGATCTCGCTGATGCTTGCTTTCATATCGCTGATGCGCAGTTTAAAGGGCGCCGCTAGGCTCTCGTCGGTGAAATTTAAACTTCCGCCGCTAAGCGAGATATTTTTTACGCTCCACGCAAAGTTTGCCCCGTTTTTTGCGGATCTGCTAGGTACCGCTTCGGCGGGCTTTGTGGTCTGTTTTGCCTGCGCGGCGGGCTTTATCAACGAGAGCAAATTTAAACGCCTGTCTTTATTTAGCGAGATATTTGCCGAGGGTGAGCCAAGAGCGATCTTGTTTAGCGTGAGGGAGCTTGGGCTTAGCGCGATTTGCGCGACATTCAGCGACGCAAGGGAGAAAATTTTATCCCTACCAGAGCTTAGCGCCAAGCCCTTGCCCGATAGCTTCGCTTCGAGCGAGAAGGCGCTTGAAAGCTTCAACTGCCCTTGTGTAGCGAGCTCGCCGGCGATGGAGCCCGTGATAAATTCCGCTGCATATTTGTTAAAAACGCCCAAGTTCGGCGCATTTAGGCTAAAGTTCACGCCTACGTTAAGCGGCGCGATGCTAGCCTTGCCGTCCGCGCTAGCGGTGATTTCGCCCGTGATAAGGCTTGCTTTGATGCCGAAGGGCTCGGCGAAATTTGAGCTTAGCCCGCTTAGTGTGGCGCTGAAATCCTTGATCTCGTGCACGTTGTTTTTAATGATAAAGCTCTCGCTAATCTTAGCCTTTGCGCCCGTTACGGAGGCCTCGCCGATCTTAAATTTTAAAGCGGGGCTTTTGGCAGGCTTTTTAGAATCCGAATTTGCGCCGCTTGCCGTAGAGTTTGCATCCGTAGGGTTTGCATCGCCCGCGCTCACCGTTTTTTTAGAGCCTGCAGGATTTTTAGAGATCGCGCTTAAGATCGCCAGATCGTTTATGCTTTTGGCGCCGTTAACGCCCACTTCCGAGTTGAAAAACGGCTCGTTTAGCAAAATTTTATCCACGCCCAGATCGAGATCCGCGACGTTAAATTTCACTCCCTGCACGCCGAAGCTTTCAAATCCGCTAAAAATTCCGTTTTTGTTTGCGATTTTGGAGTTTGAAATTTTAGCAAATTTTAGACTTGCGCCGTTTTGCACGCCCTCCTTGTCGTAGCTAAACGTGCCCAGCTCGGTTGCGGCGAGTGAAATTTTATCGCTGCGCGCTAGCGTAATCTGCGTATCTGCGATATTAAAGGCGCCAAAGCCCGTATGAAGGGCTGTATCGTTACCTTCGGCGTTAAATTTTAAGAAATTTTCCGTGATTTTAGTGTCGTTTGAAACGACCGAAATTAGTGGGTTTGCAAAGCTTGAGCGGTTTAGATCTACGCTTTTTACGGCGGAGTTTAGCCGCAAGCTCGAGCCCGTTTTATTAAAATCCAGCGCAAAATCCGCGACCCGCGCGCCCTCAAAGCCCGTGGAAATTTTGGTTTCGCCCATATCGTATTTTGCGCCAGAAACTAGCACTTGCGGGATTACCACTTTGCCTGAAATTTCATTCGAAACGTCCGTATTCAGCTCAAAGCTCGGGATTTTCAGCGAGCCTAGCGAAATTAAGCTTTGATCTTGCAAAATTTCTAGGCTTTGCAGCTCGAGCTTTGAGTTTTCAAGCGCAAATTTTATATTTTCATCAAGGCTCAATCGGTAATTTAGAGTAGCGGAAAGGAAGCCGTTTTTAAACCGCACGCCGCTAGGATCGAGGTACGATAGCCAAAACGGATCAATTTTTAGCCGCGAGATATCTACCTTGCCGTGTAGACGAAGAGGCGCCAGGTCGATAGCTCCATCGAAGCTCAGCGCGTCGTATGTACGCGAAACGGCGCTTAAATCGTGCTCGCCGATCGTTTCGTCCTTTAAATTTAGCCCGTTGATCTCATAATTTAGCTCGGTCGAGATGAGCGAAAACGGCCTTTTCAGGGAGTTATCTACGTAGCCCAGAGAGCCGCGCTCGATCTTAAAATTATTCAGCGTGACGTTGAAGCTGGAGTTTTCATCCTTGTTTTCGCTCTTTTGCTCCGAAAGTAGCGGCTCAAAATTGAAGGTGCCGTTTTGCTCGCGCTCGACGTGGAATTTAGGGGATTTAAGATGTAAAATTTCTACCGCAAGAGTCTTTTTAAAAAGCTTTGAAAAACCGATTTTTAGATTTATCTCGTCCGCGCTAAACAGCGGCTTAAAGGTGCTAAGCTCCGGTTTGGTGACGTTTAGCTCGTAGGTAAAGGGGTTAAATTTGGCGTCCTGCACGCTAAAGCTTGCTCTGCCCTCTAAAATTTTAGGCAGCGCCTTTTCGATAAAAAGCGGCACGCCGAAAAAGCCTGCGAGCACGTAAAATAGCGCAAATCCGCCCAAGCCGCAAGCAAACTTACGTCGGTGTTTTATAAAAAAATTTTTCATTTTTCCGCTCATTAATTTTGATAGCGTAAAATTATATCCAAAAATTTCGTGCAAAGGGTTAAAATTTGCTGGTCCACATCTGCTGCTCGGTCGATTGCGATTATTTTTTGCGCCGCTTAAAAGAGCTCACGCAAGAGCCGCTAATAGGCTATTTCTACGATCCAAACATCCACCCCTACGGCGAATACGTTCTTAGAATGCACGACGCGAAGCGGGTTTGCGAGAATTTAGGGATTAAATTTATCCTGGGCGAGTATGATTTTCAGGGCTGGCTAGACGGTGCGCGCGAGCTTGAAAACGAGCCCGAAAAGGGCGCGCGCTGCGAGTTCTGCTTTGATTTTCGCATGCAAAAAACGGCCGAGCTCGCGCTAGGCCTAGGCGAGCGCAAAATCACCACGACTCTTTTAATGAGCCCCAAAAAATCGCACTCTCAGCTTTGCGCCTCATTGCAGCGCATTTGCGAGCGCTGCGGACTGGAGTTTATCGCGCCCGATTTTCGCAAAAACGGCGGCACGAACGAGCAGTTTGCGCTCGCGAAAAAAGACGCGCTCTATCATCAAAACTACTGCGGCTGCATCTACGCGCTTGCTGCGCAGCGAGGTGAACAGCGAAAGGCTGAGCGAAATTCGGGAGGAAGTCTGACGGCGGATTTGAAGCAAAATTTAGCCCAAGGCGCCGAAATTTACGAACTAATATCGCCGATCGATCGGCAGATCCTGCCCGCTTCGGTAGAGGAGAAGTTGAAATTTTACAAAAAGCTTTGCTCGCTCGAAAGAAAAGGGGTTAAATTTAGCGTGCTGCGCGATCGGTTTTTAAACTACCGCTTGCTCCGTGCATGGATTAAATTTGACGAGCGTGTAGTGCCCTCGTTTGTGCTATTTGGCTCGCATTTTACGCGCGAAAACGTGAGCTTTAGCATAGAGCGCGAGTGCAAAATTTTTTGCAGCGACAAAGACGAGATTAAAATTTTAAACCTGGCGAAATTTAACGAAATTTCAAGATCAAATTTCAAAAGCGTATCCGAAATGCTAAAAAACCCGCCGAGTCTAGCGCGCCAAAATAAAACTCGCGCCGCCCTGTGCGCTGCGGGCTCGCTCTCGCCGATCATCGTCACGGACGAGATAAGAGCCGCCAAAGTTCAAATTTACGGGCTCTCGCGCATATTTTTAGACGTTAGGGAAATTTTAGTAAGAATTTGATAAGATTCTAAAATTTCTAAAAAAGGCAGATCAATGATAGATATAAACGAAATCCTCTCCATCCTACCTCATCGTTTTCCGTTTTTGCTGATAGATCGCGTCGAAGAGCTCAGCATAGGCGAAAGTATCAAGGCCTATAAAAACGTAACCTACAACGAGCAGATCTTTCAGGGCCACTTCCCCGGCCATCCGATCTATCCGGGCGTAATGATAATCGAGGGCTTAGCACAGGCGGGCGGCGTGCTGGCGTTTAAGAGCATGGAGAAAGACGGCGTAGATCTAAGCGATAAAGTTGTGTATTTTATGAGTATCGACAACGCTAAATTTAGAAACCCGGTCCGCCCCGGTGACAAGCTTGAGTATCGTATCAGTGTAATCAAACACCGCGGACGTATCTGGGTGTTAAAGGGCGAAGCCTACATCAACGACGGCGCCACACTGGCCGCGCAGGCTGAACTTCAAGCGATGATAATGGATAAATGATGGCTAAAGTTCACCACACGGCGATCATCGAGGACGGCGCGCAGATCGGAGCCGAGGTTGTGATCGAGCCGTATGCTTTCATAAGCGCGCAGGCGAAAATCGGCGACGGCTGCACGATCAAGCAGGGCGCGCGCATCATCGGCGATACGCAAATCGGCGAGAACTCTAAAATTTTTTCATACGCGATCGTGGGCGAAATTCCGCAAGATATGAGCTTTGAGGATGGCGAGCGCACGGGGTTAATCATCGGCAAAAACGCTACGATTCACGAGTTTTGCACTATCAGCTCGGGCTCGCATAAGGGCGACGGATTTACGCGCATCGGCGATAATCTATTTATGATGGCGTATTGCCACATCGCGCACGATTGCGTGTTGGGAAGCAACATAATCCTAGCCAACAACGCCACGCTCGCAGGCCACGTCGTAATGGGCGATTATGCCGTTATCGGCGGGCTTACCCCTGTGCATCAGTTCGTTCGCATCGGCGAGAGCTGCATGATCGCAGGGGCTAGCGCGCTTAGTCAGGACGTGGTGCCGTTTTGCCTAGCCGAGGGCAACCGCGCCTATATCCGCGGGTTAAATTTAACGGGCATCCGCCGCCGCTTCGATAAAGAGACGGTCGAGACGATAAATCGGGCGTATAAATTTTTATTTAACCAAGGCAGGGGCTTAAAGCAGCAGGCGCAAATTTTATTAAACGAAACGAGCGATCAAAACGTGCGCAAGATGTGCGAGTTTATAATCAACACAAAACGCGGAATTCCGCTAGATAAGGGTAAAATTTAATGGCAAATAAGTGCAGTTTTTGCGGTGAGACGGGCGCGGACGGACGTCGTATCTATCCTAACGACGACGGTACGGCGGCTATCTGCAGCTATTGTATCGATATGGCATACGCCGCCATCCACGGCAGCGAGGGTCAAAATGAGGCGATACAAAATCAAAATAAAGAGATTGATTTCGAAGCTATCAAGCCAAAGGCGCTGATGGAAGTGCTAAATCGCTATGTCATCGGTCAGGAGCGCGCTAAGAAAATTTTTAGCGTCGGCGTTTACAACCACTATAAAAGAATTTTCAGACAGACCGACGCAAAGGGTGACGATACCGAAATTTCAAAATCAAATATCTTGCTTATCGGCCCTACCGGCAGCGGCAAGACGCTTATGGCGCAGACCTTGGCGAAATTTTTGGATGTGCCAATCGCCATTAGCGACGCTACGAGCCTAACGGAAGCGGGCTACGTCGGCGAGGACGTAGAAAACATCCTCACCCGCCTTTTGCAGGCCGCGGACGGCGACGTAGAGAAGGCGCAGCGCGGTATCGTATTCGTAGACGAGATCGATAAGATCGCGCGAATGAGCGAAAACCGCAGCATCACGCGCGACGTAAGCGGTGAAGGGGTACAGCAAGCGCTTCTTAAGATCATCGAAGGAAGCGTCGTAAATATCCCTCCAAAGGGCGGCCGCAAGCATCCAAATCAGGACTTCATCCAGATCGATACTACTAATATCCTATTCGTCTGTGGCGGTGCGTTCGACGGGCTAAACGAGATCATCAATCGCCGCATCGGGCAGAACGTGCTCGGATTTAACCAAACCAAGCGTAGCAAGAAAGAGAGCTTAAATTTACTAAATATGGTCGAGGCTGACGATCTGGTGCATTACGGCATAATCCCCGAGCTCATCGGGCGCTTGCACGTAGTAGCTACGCTAAATGAGATCGACGAAAAGGCGATGGTTAGAATTTTAACCGAGCCGAAAAACGCGATCTTAAAACAATATCAAAAGCTCTTTGCGATAGACGGCGCAAATTTAAAATTTGACGACGACGCGCTAAGGGAGGTCGCGAGCCTTGCGATTAAGCGCAAAACGGGCGCGCGCGGACTTCGCAGCATAATCGAGGAGATAATGATCGATATTATGTTCGATCTGCCTGAGCTTAAGGGCTATGACGTCATCATCTCAAAAGAGGTCGTAGACGGCGTCTCCAAGCCGATACTTGTAAAACAAAATTTAACTGCATAAAGGGGATAAATGTTACTTGATTCGATTCTAGGATTATTTTCAAGGGATATGGGCATCGATCTAGGCACGGCAAACACGCTCGTGCTGCTAAAAGATAAAGGCATCATCATCAACGAGCCGAGCGTCGTCGCGGTACAAAACGAGCGCTACGGCAAGCAAAGGATCATCGCCGTAGGCGCCGAGGCTAAAGAGATGCTCGGGCGCACTCCGGGCGATATCGAAGCGGTGCGCCCGATGAAGGACGGCGTTATTGCGGATTTTGATATGACAGAGAAGATGATTAGATATTTCATCGAAAAGACCCACAAGCGCCGCTTTTTCGTAAGTCCGCGCATCATCATCTCGGTTCCTTACGGACTAACTCAGGTCGAGCGTAAAGCCGTGCGCGAAAGCGCGATGATAGCGGGTGCGCGCGAGGTTTATCTAATCGAAGAGCCGATGGCTGCGGCAATCGGTGCGGGACTTCCCGTAAATGAAGCGCGCGGCTCGCTGGTCGTGGATATCGGCGGCGGTACCACCGAGATCGGCGTCATCTCTTTGGGCGGTATCATCAGCGCTAAATCCGTTCGCGTCGCGGGCGATAAGATCGACGCAAGCATCGTTAATTACGTCAAAGAAAAATATAGTCTACTTATTTCGGAACGCGCGGCTGAGGAGATTAAGATCAAGATCGGTACGGCGGTGCAGCAGCAAAAAGATCTTACATACACGGTCAAAGGAAAAGACCAGATCAGCGGGCTTTTAAGCTCGGTCGATCTTACGAGCGAGGACGTTAGAGAGGCGATCAAAGACTCAATCAGAGAGATTGCAGATGCGTTAAAATTTGTCCTTGAAAGCATTCAGCCCGAAGTCGCCGCCGACATCGTCGAAAACGGCGTCGTGCTAACGGGTGGCGGTGCGCTCATTCGCGGATTAGATAAGTATCTAAGCGACACCGTAAAGCTTCCGGTTTTCGTCGCGGACGAACCGCTACTGTGCGTCGCAAACGGCACGGGAAAAGCCCTAGAAGAGATAAAATCGCTAAAACAAGCGGCAAATGACTAATCTCAAACTCCTTCTCGTCGCGGTTTTGCTGGTAGCCGTTTCGCTTACGTTCGGCTCATATATCCACGGCAAATTTATCGGATTTGCAGGAGGAATTTTAGAGGTTTATTACGGCGTGAGTGATCGGGTAAAAAGCGCTGTAAACGAGCATTTTAACCAAGCAGAGACGATCAAGGCTTTACGAGAAGAAAATGCCGAGTTAAAAAAATCGGCGATGCTGCTTAGTACGTTCGCGGGCGAGCTGAATAAAATTTTGATCGATAAAAACAGCTCCGTCTACGAGCCCAAAGTCCAGCTCGTAAAGGCGCTGAGCTACGCGAATCTAAACGACTACAACAAATTCTTTGTAAATTTTGAAAATTTTAACCCAAACAAAATTTACGGCCTCATCAGCGAGGGCAAGACCGCAGGGATTTTAGTAAATAAAGACGGGCGCCCACTTGCGATCTTACAGCGCGACGAAAAGAGCAACTTCTCCGTTTTCATAGGTGACGCTCAAATTCCTGGCGTCGCAGGCGGCGAAAATAACGAGCTCGTGGTTAGATACATCCCGCAATGGCTCGATCCCAAGGTAGGCGATGAGGTCTTTACGAGCGGGAAAGATGAAATTTTCTTTGCCGGCGTACCGGTAGGAAAGGTTAAAGAGATTCAAAACGGGAAGCTATACAAAAGCGCCGTCGTAGAGCCCTACGTGAGCTCCGAGATGCCGGCGTTTTTGTATGTCGTTACAAAGGAAAATTGATGCCCAAAAGAGATGATATTAAGACGATTTTACTGATTGGCAGTGGCCCGATCGTAATCGGTCAGGCGTGCGAGTTCGATTACAGCGGCACGCAGGCTGCCAAGACGCTAAAGAGCCTCGGATATCGCGTAGTGCTAATAAACTCTAACCCCGCTACCATTATGACCGATCCCGATTTTGCCGACGCTACCTATATCGAGCCGATCACCAAAGAGAGCATTTTGCGTATCATAAAGCGCGAGGGCGTCGATGCGATCCTACCTACGATGGGCGGACAGGTCGCGCTAAACGTCGCGATGGAGGCTTACGAAAGCGGCGAGCTAGGGGGGGTGAAATTTCTAGGCGCCAAGCCTGAAGCGATCAAAAAGGGAGAGGATAGGGTAAAATTTAAAGAGGCGATGATTAAGATCGGAATGGATCTGCCTAAATCCAAATACGCTTACAATATCGAAGAGGCGATGGCGGCTGCAAATGAGATCGGCTTTCCGCTCATTATCCGCGCAAGCTACACCCTAGGCGGCGCAGGCAGCGGCGTAGCATACAATATCGACGAGTTTAAAGAGGTCGCGCAAAATGGGCTAGACGTGAGCCCGATAAATGAAATTTTGATCGAAGAGAGCCTGCTTGGATGGAAAGAGTTCGAAATGGAGGTGATCCGCGATCATAAGGACAACTGCATCATCGTCTGCTCGATCGAAAATTTCGACCCGATGGGGGTGCATACGGGCGATAGCATCACGGTTGCGCCCGCTCTTACACTTACCGATAAAGAATACCAGGCGATGCGCGACGCAAGCTTTAAAATTTTACGCGAGATCGGCGTGGATACGGGCGGCTCAAACGTGCAGTTTGCGGTAAATCCGCAAACGGGGCGGATGATCGTCATCGAGATGAACCCGCGCGTAAGCCGCAGCTCGGCTCTCGCGTCCAAAGCCACGGGTTATCCGATCGCCAAAGTCGCTACGATGCTGGCGGTGGGCTTTAGCCTGGATGAGATCAAAAACGACATCACCGGCACGCCCGCAAGCTTTGAGCCGGTGATCGATTATATCGTTACTAAAATTCCGCGCTTTGCGTTTGAAAAATTCCCCGGCGCAAACCCGTATCTAGGTACTGCGATGAAGAGTATCGGCGAGGTGATGGCGATCGGGCGCAGCTTTAAAGAGAGCATTCAAAAGGCGCTTTGCTCGCTGGAGAAGGGCTACTTCGGCTTCGTGGAGCTAAATTTAAGCGAAAAAGATCTCATCTTCGGGCTTCGCAACGCGCAGCAAGATAGAATTTTATACATCGCCCAGGGATTTAGAATGGGCATGAGCGTGGATCAAATTTACGAGCTTAGCAAGATCGATCGCTGGTTTTTGAGCCAGATCGAGCAGATAGTAAAATTTGAAGAGCGCATCGATATGGAGATCATCAACGACGCGGCGCTTTTAAGGCAGGCCAAGAGTTGGGGTTTTAGCGATAAGATGATCGCAAATTTGATCAACAAAAAGGACAATCTGGGCCTTACGCAAAACGACATCCATTTTGCCTGCGCCAGACAGGCCATCGGCCTTGAATACAACGAAGTAGATACCTGTGCAGGCGAGTTTGCTGCGCTTACGCCCTATCTATACTCCAGCACCAACATAACGCCCGCCATCGCAAGCCGTAAAATTTCAAAAGATAACAAAAAGGTCCTCATCATCGGCGGCGGTCCGAACCGCATCGGGCAGGGTATCGAGTTTGACTACTGCTGCGTGCACGCTAGCTACGCGCTACGCGATATGGGGATCACCACGATAATGTATAACTGCAACCCAGAAACCGTCAGCACCGACTACGACACGAGCGATATTTTATACTTCGAGCCGATCGATTTCGAGCACGTTAGAGCGGTCATCGAGGCCGAGAACCCCGACGGCGTGATCGTGCATTTCGGAGGTCAAACGCCGCTAAAGCTCGCCAAGCGCCTAAGCACCGTGGGAGCAAAGATTATCGGCACGAGCGCGCGCACGATAGACGTAGCGGAGGATCGCAAAAAATTTAGCGAGTTTATCGCAAACATCGGCGTTAAGCAGCCCAAAAACGATACTGCCGTAAGCGAAGCCGAAGCGATCGAAAAGGCCGCTGCTATCGGCTATCCCGTACTCGTGCGCCCTAGCTACGTACTCGGGGGTCGCGCGATGCGGCGCGTGCATAGCGAAGCCGAGCTTAGGCTGTATATGAGCGAGGCGGTGCGCGTGAGCGATCACTCGCCGGTGCTTATAGATAAATTTCTACTTGACGCGACAGAGCTTGATGTGGATGCGATCTGCGACGGACGCGATGTGTATATCGGCGCGATAATGGAGCATATCGAAGAGGCGGGCATTCACAGCGGCGATAGCGCGAGCATCTTGCCGCCGCTTAGCCTAAGCGCGGAGATGATCGATCTGGTAAGCCGCCAAACCAAAGAGATCGCGCTAAATCTCGGCGTCGTGGGGCTTATGAACATTCAATTCGCGATTTTTGAAAACGAGCTTTACATCATCGAGGTAAATCCGCGCGCGAGCCGCACCGTGCCGTTTGTGAGCAAGGCGAGCGGAATTCCGATGGCAAAGGTCGCTACCCGCGTAATGTGGCAAGGAGGCTTGCGCGAGGCTTTGAAATTTTACGACGAGTTCGGCGTGCTAGTTGAAGAGAAGGGAATTTTAAAGCCGCGTATTAAAAACCATATCTGCGTCAAAGAGAGCGTCTTTCCTTTCAACAAGCTTGCGGGCGCGGATCTGATCCTGGGGCCTGAGATGAAAAGCACCGGCGAGGTGATGGGCATCGGCGAGAGCTTTGCCAAAAGCTTTGCCAAATCCCAAATCGGCGCGAGCAACGCGCTTCCAAGCGGCGGCAAGGTGTTTTTGTCATTAGCTGATCACGACAAACCGCGAGCCGTAGAGCTTGCACGCGCGTTTACGAGCGCAGGCTTTAGTATCGCGGCTACGAGCGGCACTCACAAGCTGCTGAGAGAAAACGGCGTAGAGTGCGAGTTTGTCTATAAAATCAGCGAGGGCCGCCCAAATATCGAGGATAAGCTCAAAAACGGCGAAATTTCGCTCGTCATCAACACTAGCGACAGCAAATCAAGCTCCACCGACGCCGCGAAGATCCGCCAGAGCGTGCTGCGCTTTAGGCTGCCGTATTTTACGACGATGAAGGCGGCGATCGCCGCTACGCGCTCGATCTGCTCGATAAAGGACGAATCCGCGCTTGAAGTTAAAACGCTACAGGAGTATCTAAGCGGCAAGTAGCATCTTACAAGAATCATAAATTTAATCATTGAGTATTTTGGCTTAGTGGTTAAATTTTACGATTTAAAATTCTAGGGATATGAATATATAAGTCAAAATAGGCTTTTGTAGTCCATGTTAGAAATCAGCTCATATATATCAGGTATTAAAATCCTCGTCGTCGACACAGCTCATCGTTCATTACCATTGAGAAGAGCATCTCGTTATCGAGATAATATGTCTGATAAATATATTTAATGCCAGCATCTTTTGCTTTCGAG
>NZ_CALKTL010000196.1 GCF_937997405.1 uncultured Campylobacter sp.
GCGTCGGTCTGCCTGAACGTGGATTCAGATCACCTTGATTGGCACGGGAGCGCGCTGCGTTCGCTGCAATCGTGCTGTGTTTGCCATGAGCACATCCAAAAAGCTTAAAAAATCAATCCCGCGGCGCCGAGCTTGACTCCTAAAGAGATAATTATCAAAACCCCAAGCCCCGCGAAAAAGCCCGCCAGCACGTCATCTAGCATCACGCCGAGCCCGCCTTTTACGTCGCGATCCACGCGCCCGATGATCGAGGGTTTGCGGATGTCAAAAGCCCTGAAAAACAGCAGCGCCAAAATCATTGAAAGGATCGAGATCCTGCTACTCTCAAAGCCCGCGATCAGCTCCCGCAGTGGCAGCGAAAAGATCTCGCCTACGGGCGCAGCGACGCACATCGCAATCCACACCCCCACGACTTCGTCGATGACGATCTCGCTGTTATCGTGCGCGCCTACCCGTCTTTCGTAATCGCCTACGATCTTAAGCGAGACGAAAAAGACGAGAGCGGCGCACAAAAACAGCGTCACCTCTCCCGCTAGCATCAAGATCGCAAGACCTACTATCCAGCCAGCGATGCTGCCCCAGGTGCCTGGCGCGGGCCTTAGCAACCCCGCGCCGAAAAATGTAACGAAAATTTTATCCATAATTGTCCTTTTAAATTTTGCTTTTTAAAATTTTACCGCTTATTTTAATTAGGGCATTCTCTCACGCGCAAAAATTTTAAATTTCGTTCGTGCATGCGAGGAAATTTTAAATTTTGTTCGTGCATATAGAATTTAAATTTCGCCTGCCCGCACGAAATCAGTTCTACTCGCTCGCCACGAATTTTGCTCACTAACGTAGGAATTTTAAAATTCTACTCATTTGCGTAAAAATTTTAAAATTTTGCTCGCTCCACGCGGAGTTTTCAAACCCGTCCGCAAACGCAAGGCATTTTGCGCGAGCGGCAGTCGTTGCGCTGCATCCGAGTTTTGCGCTGTAACTCGCAGCAACTGCTTAATTTTAAAATTTTAGGTTCGCTTGTCGAAAACTTAAAATTTAGATTTGCCGTGCTGCTTTACATATCCATCGCGCCTTAAAATTTTAAATCCGCTTCGCCGCAAAATTTACTGCGCCGTTATAAATTTGCTACGAAGCCAAGACTTTAAAATTTAAAGCTCGTTTTATCGTACCGCTGCTAATGCTCTAAAAATTTAGCTTCGTTGTACCGCAAAATTTTACGCCAAATCTGCGTCCGCCGCTCTTTATGCTATAAAATTCCACACAGTCCTTTCTTTCCGCACTATGAAATTTTACTTTATGCCTAGTCGCCGTAAATTCTAACGTCGCGAAATTTTACCTTCTGCCTAGCTTCCGCAAATTCCACGTCATTTTTTGCGTCGCGCTCTCGAGAGCTATGTCTTTAGCGCGCTGGTTTGATACAGCTGCATAAGCTGCTCGTAAAACTCACTCTCGCCGTGGCTCTGCAAGATCCCGCTGTTTGGAAAAAGCTCGTCGTAGAGCTTTTGCAGATCTGAAAACCGCGCGGGAAAAAGCTCGCTTAAAATCATCGCCGAGATCTCTTTACGCATAAAAATCGCGGGCGGCAAAATCCCCGCGCGCAGCAGTGCTTTTAGATTTTGCGTGCGGTAATGCACGTGATGATGAGCGCCGTGAGGGCAGTTTTTGGTGCTTACTAGCACCTTACACTTCTCGCAATAGACGTATTCGGGCATCAGCAAAATCTCGATTTCGCCGCGCTTTTGATACTCGTCCAGCACCGAATGCATGCCGCCTCCTTCAAAAAACAGTTCCATATTCGCGTGATTTTGCCCAAAAATTATTTTGTTTATACCTAAATTTTTTGCGATCGCGCACTGCAGTGCGGGCTTGTCGTCAAAAATCGCAAGCGAGCCCAGATCGATCATCATGGCGCGTTGCGCGACCAAAAAATTTTGCAGCAAATAGCTTAGCGTTTTTTTGCGTAGCTCGTAGGGCAGGGCATCCGCGCTGCTCGTGCCGGTTAAAAAAATCACCACAAAATCCGCTTTGTCGATCATATGCCTAATCAGCCGCTCATGCACGCGGTGGATCGGATCGGCGCAGGTAAAAAACGCTGAAATTTTAGGCGCGGCAAGCGAGCTTGCGACTTTTTTTATGCGCGCGATTTGCTCTGCAAGACCATTTTTTAGCAGCGTGATGCGCCCCTGCACCGCAGTTTGCTCTGCGTATGCGTTTTGAAACACCGAGTCTGCTACCTCGCTTGCGCTTGGAACATAAACATCGCTAACGTCTATGCGCGCGATAAGCTCACAATAGGCGGGATTTGTAGCGGGATTTTTGATGAAATTTTCGGTGGAATTTGAGATAAAATTTCCCGCCGAATTTGCTACGGATTTTGCATCTGCGCTGCGAACGCGATTGAGTGCGGAATTTTCGGCAAAGCTCTGCGCGGAATTTACCGCAGAATTTTCACTGGAGCTTTTCGCCAAATCCAAAACGGCGTTTTTCTCAGATTTTGCATCTGCGCTGCAAGTAAAAATTTGATCATAGCCCGCAGTAAGGCTTTCTATATGGTCTAAGCCCTCGCTTGTGGCGTTTATAGTGCTTTGCGTACTTGCAGTGCGCGCGAGATCCGTGCCGCTTTTTGCAAAATACTGCTCATTTTGCGCCGCAGCAGAAACTCCATCCTGCAAGTTGCGCGATTCTTTAGCTAGTAAATACGCGCCGCTCTCGTCGCTAAGCGAATTTTTGGCGCGTTCGGCTGTGCCTTCCTTGCAGAGGTAAAGCTCCAAAATATCGCCCTTTTTTGCGTCCGCGCAGGAAAAAACGAAATTTATGCCGCATACGCTTAGCTTGCTTGGGCGCAGTAGCTCGCAGCTCTTGCCGAAAGCGCCGTTTGCGAGCAGGCTCAAGACGTTTAGGTCGGAGCGCGAGATCTCTATCTTGCGGATTTGCGTTGCGCTATTATTTGCGCCTTTGCTCTCGCTTCCGGCCTGCTCTGCTTTTAAATTCCATGCCGCGCCCTTAGCTCGCGCCTCGTCTTTTCTGGCATTGCTCGTCTTTGACATTTTTAAATTCCGCATCGTTTTTAAATCACGCTTTGCTTTTGAGTTCTGTGATGCTTTTAAATTTTGCTTCGCTTCTAAATTCTGCGCCGCGTCACTCGAAGCTATTGCGACGTTTAGAGTTTTTGTGCCGCTTAAAATTCCTTCACTTTCAAGCGGTTTTATTTCGTTTAAATTGCCGGTATCGCGCGAAATTTCCATCTCGCCTGCGATCCGTACCGGATGCGCGCGGCTATTTTTTTCTTGCGATGCCATATTTTTTCCTTTTCTCCCAAAGCGATTTTCGCGAAATCCCAAGTGCCGCTGCCAGATCGGAGTCGAAATACTCGTCTTGGTGCGCTACGATCGTGAGCTTTACGTATTCTTCGATGCTTAAAATTTCGCTGCGTTCTTTGCTGCTGCCAAGCGTAATTTCGTCGCTAAAGCCTTTTTGCGCGCCGATGGATCCGACGATTATACGCATGGATTTGGTTTTGTTTATAAATTTTTCCTTCTGCGCGCCGCTTAGGCTATCAAAATCTGGTGCGTAAAAAATCTCCGCGCCGCGTTCTAGCAGTTCAGGGCTTTGCGCGGATAGAATTTTAAGGCGCGATTTTAGCGCAAGCGCGATCTTAAATACCGCCGCCGCCCGTGCTGCCGCATCGCCGCGCAAAAGAAGCGGGAATTTTATCTGCGCTAAACGCGTGTGCGGTATTTCGCACGAAAGGGAGATCTCTTTAAGCAACGCTTCGTAGGCTTCGTTTTGCGATTTTAGCGAGCGAAACTGCGCGTAATGCTCGATCTTTTTGATGAGCTCCTCTATCATAAATGGCTTTTGGATATAATCCGTCGCGCCCGCTTTTACGGGGTTTAGCACCGTTTCGCTATCGACGTAGGCGACCATCAAAATTATGATCGAGCGCCTAAATTTTTCGATCAGC
>NZ_CALKTL010000197.1 GCF_937997405.1 uncultured Campylobacter sp.
CATTGATGCTCCTTGGATTGGTTTAGACAATTTAAAATTTGATTTTTGACGCTAAAAGCCCTGCCGCTACTTGGGTCTTGGTCGTAGATATCGTCGATTTTATAATCGCCTCCGCTACGGACGAGTTTGTAGATTATCGTCTGCGCACCGTAGGGGCAGGTCTGTGTCACTACGACAGTATCGCGCTGCCCTAGCTCAAAATCATATTTTGCATCGTCGCAGACATCTTGACCGCCGATTATCGGATCATAATCCAAGCAGCCTACCTCACCTTCGCCAGCAGAGGCTTCATCTTGCATAAGCACGGATCTGAAAGAAGCTGATAGGGCATTTTTGTGATCGCCAAAATAGGTGTCCTTGATGTATAGACTTTTTACTAGGCTTATTCTGGCGTCGTCCGCGGAATTTTTCGCGCTATTAGCATCGCTGCCGCTTGCTGATAAAATAGCAAAAATTATAAAAAATAGAGCTTTTTTCACTTTAACCCTCTTATTTTAATGATTTTAGATACTCTTCGTAGAATTTGTTTAGATCCTCATCCATTGCGGAGATATCTTTTCTGCCGCTGCAGATGCAATCTTCCAAAATTTCGATACGTTTGATGAGATATTTGATAAGCTCCTGGCTGATATCTGGAATTTTATTATGCGCCAAAGGATCGCTCTCGCAGCTTCCTAAAATTCTAGCCGGCACTCCCACGGCGGTGCAGTTTGGCGCGACGTCCTTTACGACGACGGAATTTGCGCCGATTTTGGAATTTTCGCCGATGGTGATGTTGCCTAATACTTTGGCTCCCGCGCCCACTACGACGCCGTTTTGCAGCGTCGGATGGCGCTTGCCGTGCTCTAAGCTCACGCCGCCGAGAGTTACGCCCTGATAGATCAGACAGTTATCGCCGATGATCGCCGTTTCTCCGATGACAAGCCCCGTGGCGTGGTCAAAAAATACGCCCGAGCCGATACGTGCGCCCGGGTTTATATCTACTGCGGTGATTATGCGGCTAAGTCCGCTGATCGCGCGAGCAATGAGCTTAAAACCTCGCTCGTAGAAAAAATGCGCGAAGCGGTAATTTATCAGCGCCCAGACGCCGGGATAGCAGAAAAATATCTCAAATACGCTATTGCATGCGGGGTCTTGACGCAAGGGCTCGGTGAAGTCCTGTTTTAAAATTTGCCAAAAACTCATTTGATCGTCTTTAAGTAGCTATTGTCGTTTAAAAACAGATATAGTTCGCCCAAGATATGCTTTTTCTCTTTATCTCCGATAAGATTTGATTTTTCGACGCGCTCGTTTAGGCTTTCGCGGATATCTACTACGTCGTAGTCCATATCCTCCAAGATGTCGATGACCGATTGAGATTCGATAAAATCCTTGATCTCAAAGCCGCCGTCATCGCGTAAGATCACGGTCGCTTCGCTCGGATGAGCGAAAAGATTGTGGCTCATGCCAAGCACCTCCTGATATGCTCCGACAAGAAAAAAGCCCAAAAAATACTCCTCTTTTTCGGGATTAAAATCGTGCAAAAATAGCGGATTTTTTTGGCTGTCGAATTCTATCTCTCCGTCGCTATCGCAGGTGATATCCCAGATCGAAGCAGATAACGTTGCTCGCTCGTCCAGCCTCTCTAGCGGCATGATCGGAAAGTGCTGCTTGATGCCCCAAAAATCGGGCAGGCTTTGAAAGATCGAGAAATTTACCAAATAGCGTTCTTGGGCGTTGCCTAGAGAGTTTAAGAAATTGCTGTATTCTTGCTTGTTGCCTAAAATTCCATACGCCTTTCGCATTATTAGATGAACTAAAATTTCGCCGTTTGAGCGGTCGATCAGATCGACGTATCCCAGATCAAAAAGGGTAAGCACGCTCTCCATATGCGACATGGCGTCGTGCAGATACTCTAGCGCGTTGGACGGCTTTAGAGTTTTATACAGATCGTATAGCTCGGCGACTACCGGCGGATTATCCTTTTTTAGGGCGAGCTTCTCTTCGGCGTATTCTTGGGTAAAAAGCTCCAAAATCGGCGCTACTAGCACCGCATGGCTGGCGGCTACGTATCTGCCGCTCTCGATAAAGATATCGGGCTCGGCCTCTTTTTTATCCTCTGCGATCGATTTTAGCAGGAAGACCACGTCGTTGGCGTATTCTTTTAACGTATAGTTGCGGCTGGAGCTTTCTTTGGCTTGGGAGTATTCGATAGCAAGACCTCCGCCTAAATTTATGGATTTTAAATTTTTCGCGCCCATTTTGCGAAGCTCGGTGTAGATATTGCCCGCCTCGATGAGGGCCTTTTTGAGCGGGTGAATCTCTGTAATCTGCGAGCCGATATGAAAATGAATCATCGTAAACTGCTCGATGAGGTCGTTTTTCTTGAGCAAATTTATCGCCTCTATAAGCTCGGTCGAGGTAAGGCCGAATTTGGAATTTATCCCGCCGCTTTTCGCCCATAGCCCGCTTCCGGAGTTGTGCAGCCTGATGCGAAGCCCGATGAATGGCTTTGGCGCAAACCGCTCCTTGGCCGTTTCGATGATGGTTTCAAGCTCGTTTAACCCCTCGATCGTAAGCGTTACATTATGCCCCATCTCTGCGGCGATGAAGCCGACATTTATAAGCTCCTTATCTTTAAAACCGTTTACGGTAATCGGTGCGCCGTAGTTATTATACGCCATCGCTAGCAGCAGTTCGGGCTTGCTGCCGGCCTCAAGTCCGTATCCGTAAGGCTCGCCAATATCGACTAAATTTCTAACGAAGCCCGGGAATTGATTTACTTTAAGCGGATAGACGGCGTGGAATTTTCCCTTGTAGCCGAACTCCTTAATAGCGCGGTTAAAATTTGAGTAAATTTCGACGATCTGCTTTTTGATGAGGTGCGGGAAGCGCAGCAGTATCGGGCCTCGCACGCCGTCTGCGCGGATCTCTTTTATGATATCTACCAAAGGCTGCTTGAAATCGGAGTTTAGGCATAGTTTGCCCCCGTCTATTGTGAAGTTGGAATTTCCCCAAATATTTAGTCCGTAATCGCTCATGCTCTATCCTTAAAAAACGCTTCGACCTCTTTAAATTTGATCGCGAAGGTGGTTTGATCCTCTAAATTTTTACACCACACCTCGGCTCGGTCAAACTCGTCCTGCCCGATGCAAAGGCAAAATTTCGCCTCCGCCCCGTCAGCCGCTTTTAAATGCTTGGCTAGGCTCCTGGGCTCGTATGAAATTTGAGTTTTACAAAACTTTCGCAGCTTTAGCGCAAATGAAAATGCCGTGCTAACAAACGCCTCATCCAGCGCGCCGATATAAAGACCTTCGCGCTCTTGAGGGGCTTCGCGCGTTTTTAAAATTTCGGCTATTCGCTCGATACCGATCGCAAAGCCTACGCCCGCCGTCTTTCTGCCGCCTAAAAACTCCACGAGTCTGTCATAGCGCCCGCCGCCGCCAGGTCTCCACTATTCTCGCCTCGCGCACCCCCGCCCCCGAAGAG
>NZ_CALKTL010000198.1 GCF_937997405.1 uncultured Campylobacter sp.
TTTTGTGCTGTTCGCCGTATGCTGTTTGTTTTGCACTGCACATGCCTTGCGCCGCCTGTTTGCACTGCTCGTCACGCGGTATTCGTTTTGCGACGGCTTCCGCGATACTACCGCCGCAGGATTTGTGAGCTTTTATAGCGCGCGGACAATCTGAGAGCGTGGCTAAATCAACGCACGTCCGAGTAGATCGCCGCCGCGGCGTAAATTTCATAAATTTAATCCGCCGAATAAAATTTACTCGCGCCGCCGTATCTTTGCGGTGTAAATTTTGCTAAAATTCGCTCCATGCGCGAAATCCGCTGCGCAAATTTAGAAAAAGGTAAAATTTTGAATCTAAACGAAGCGATAGTTGCCACCGCGAAAAAGCAAAAAGAGTGCAGACGCGCGTTTGCAAAGTATCTATTTTTGGGAATTTTATTTATAGCTGTCCTACCCGTAGGCGGCGGATTTGCCGTAGGACATCTTTTTGAAAATCGTCTTGCACCGCTATTTTTCATCATTATCTATATTCCGTTTTTTCTCGCCGCGCTAATGGCTAATGCTAGCCGAGTGACCAGCGAGCTGGGGGATTACAAAGCGTTTTATAAAGACGTTTTCGTCCGCGCCGCTATCAGCGAGGTAGGTCCAAATTTTAGCTATGATCCAAATGCTGGTATCAGCCGTAAAGAATTTCGCAAAATCGGCATCTATTCGCCAGACGAGTTTCGCGCAGAAGACCTAATTAGCGGAACGTATAATGGCGTCAAATTTAACCTCAGCGAAGCGACCCGCATCCCAAACGGCGCGACGCTGGAGCTAAGCGACTCGGCGGCGCTAAATTTGCTCTCTGCGATAATTTTTGCTTGGGAGGCCATGAAGGATATGCAGGCATTTGGCGGTTCGGTCTTGATCTGCGAGTTTTACAAGAAATTTAGCGGGCAAACTATAGTCGCGAGCCGCACGCTAAACACCAGATTTTTAGGCGAAAAAGAGCAGATGGACGACGTGTTTTTTAGCAAAGAATTTCGAGTCTTTGCGGATGATAAAGTAGAGGCGAGATATCTTTTGACGCCTGCGTTTATGGAGCGTTTGAGAGAGTTAAAGATAAAATTTGCTGGAGAGATGGGCGTGAGCGCCGAGCTTAGAGGACGCCGCGGGGATCAAAAATGAAATTTTAGAGCTTTTATCTATCATAGACGAGCTAAATTTAAACCCGGATTTAAGCGGGGCGGCGATTTTGGCTGATTAATGCGCGCCACTATTTATTGGCTAAAATTTACTTGCGCTGCGGCTGGGATCGCCGTTATTCTCCGCTGCCGATCGAGATCCGCTACGGCTCGGATCGCTCATTTTCGCTGCCGTTCGGAGCGCGCCTAAGTAGTTCCTGTTCGCGAGCGAATAATCTGCAAAATTTCTCCCAGTCGTGCAGATAGACGAGCCTGTGCTCTTTGCCGCTTTCGTCTATGAATATGCCCTGCGTCGAGCCAAGACTCATCTTTTGCCAGTAGCCGAAAAACGGCAACGCCTCGATCTCCTCTTGCAGCACGCCTCGCATCATGCCGTTATCGTAAATTTTTAGATCGTAGTAGGTCCTTTTCATTTTAACCTTTCTAAATTTTACCGCGACGGAATTTTATCGTGGAATTCTTAAATTTGCATCGGGATAAAATTCTATCTTTTAGAATTTTGTCCACTGCGAGATTTGCTGCGAATTCCGCGACTTTAAATTTTTGCGGCGTCAATCCTCGATGAAGCCCTGTAGAATTTCACCGCAAGTAAAATTTAGCCTGCTAGCGCCTTTAGCTGATTGACGTTTAGCCCGTCAACCAAAATATAGCTCGCATCGATGAAGCGGTAGTTTTGCTTCGGCAGCCGCGCGATAAACTCACCGTATTCCAGCTCGGCGATGGCGCGGTAGTTACCTGCGTCGTTTTCGTCGCCCTCTATGCCTATGAGCGCGATCTGCCAGTGCGCTACGTCGCTATTTTTCAGCATCTCCGCGTTTTGCCACTCCACAAACGGCTTGTAGGGCAGGATAGTGGGCAGGTCTTGCGTGAGCGCGTATGAGCCCATTATCGTGCCGTCATCTCCATTTCGGTAAAACCTCTGGTGCGCGCTGTAAGCGTCGAGATATTGCACCTCGATCAGCCGCTTGCTAAACTCGGCGGCGGGTTTATACGAGGCTAAAATTTTATCCATCATCGCGCGGTTTATCGCAAAAGGCCTCTGCGCCCCGTAGCAAAAATTTACTTCCGTATCGCCGCCTAAGTGTTGATCTATCGAATGTAGCCCCGCCGCTATATCGCGCTCGTAGTCGAATTGCTCTATCCTGTCGTGAGCGTAAATTTCGCCGTTTTCATCCGCGATCTCGCTTCCTAGCTGCTTAGATAGCGCCTGCAGATACGAGATCGCCAAAACCCAATCAAAGACCGTCGCGGGCGTATTTACGCGCACAGCGTAGCTTTGCTGATCCTCATCGTAGCTAAGCTCCATTCCGCGCCCGCTCTTGCCTTGCACGCCCAAAATCAGACACTCATACTCGCTCAAAGGAGATTTTAAAAACGCCCTCTCGTCAAAGTCCTCGGCGCTCTCGTCTATGCCAAACACCGATAGATCGGGCAGGATATCCAATGCCTCGCTAACGCTCATAGCGTCCGAATACCCCATAAATAGCGGTCGCTTTTTGTTTTTGACGCGGAATTCTACGCTCATCGTTTTCTCCTTTGTTAAATTGGCAAAATTATAGCGAAATTTTACCCGCCGCGGCGAGCTAAATTTGCGGCGCAAGGAGTTGTGAAAAGTAAGCTTAAAGCTTTTTGGGATAAAATTTAAACAGACCGACGTAAGCGGTAAATTTAATCAAAGGAGCGAAAATGACGAAAGATCAGTGCTGCGTTTTAAAGCATTTGACGGCGGGCGAGACGGGCGGTTTTGAGAAAACGGGCGAGATGAATGACGGCGAGTTTTTGGATGAGCTTATCGGAAAAGGGCTTGTTTGGATGCTTGACTGGGTCGGCGAGGACGAGACGGGCGATGTGGGCAAATTTATCAGCTCTAGACTTGATGCGCTGCAAAGCGGCGTGTCACTAGAGTGCGATAAAATTTACGCAAGGCTCGAAAAAGAAGCGAAAAAAGAGGGTTTCGAGCGCGGCGATGCGAGCCTATTTTTGATGAACGAGTTTCAAAAGGCGCTGAAAAAGAGCGATTTTAGGCTCTTTACTTTGGACCTTCATAACGACGCTTATTACCTACTTGTCGCGCACAAGGACGCCGAGAAAGATTTTAAAAAGCTAGGCAAGCGCGAGGAGCTATTTTGGGATATCGCGCCGTGGGGCAAGCGCCGCAAAAGGCAGATCCTTTACGTCATAAACTGCGAGTGCGGCGAGATGTCAGCGTGGCAGCTGGATGCGGACGAGCCCTCTCCTAGAGATGAGGTTTGCGAGGTTTGCGGGCGGGTACTTTTCGACGCAGACGGCAACGCGATGCAGCCTTTAGAGAAGGAATTTATCTGATCCTACTTGCTTATCGCGGCTTTACGTGCGAAGTTTTGGCTGGATGAAAGTCAAATTTTATTGCGCAGATTGACAGGATTTAGCGCGTGGATTTGGTTTGCGACTCGGCGGCGAAATGCGGTTTAAATTTAAGGCTCGCTCGGGCGGCGGAATGTAGTTTTTGATTTGCGGCTCGCTCTGGTAGTAAAATACGGCTCGACGCGGCTCGCTTTGGTTTGCTGCTCTCGTGAACGGTGAAATTTTGCGGCTTATGTTTGCCTTAATAAGACCGTAGCGCAGGATGCACTCTTTTAGCGCTTGCGTTCTGCGTGAGTTTTTATTTAACAAGTTCGCAGTCGCGGGCGCATCTACCTATGCTGCGCTAAATTTTGATTTTAATGGTTGTGGACGTAGGCTCGCGCCGCTAAAAATCAAAATTTTGCCCTGCCGCGAGCGCTAAATTTACAATCTCTAAATTTAAAATTTTAAGCGTAAATTTTGATCTAAAATTTCTAAAGTCGCTAAATTTTAAAATTTAAATGCAATGCGAGCTTGCCGGCTTGTTCGCCATAGAGCTCGTAAATTCCGCCGCTGCAGAAATGGCGAACTCATTCGATTTAAAGATAAGGCAAAATTTTAGCTAGAGCGAGTGCCCGCACAGAATTCCGATATTAGCGCGACTGCGAAAGCGCTATGTTTGAAATCCGAAACCGACGAGGTGCGGCGAAAGGCTAGCCGCGAGCTTTGGCGATGCACGCCTCGATCGCCGCCATCACCGCTGCGCGAAACCCCGCCGCCTCCAGCGCCGCGAGTCCCTCTATCGTCGTGCCCGCAGGCGAGCAGACCGCGTCTTTGAGCTCCGATGGGCGCTTGCCGCTTTGCAGCAGGCACGCCGTGCCCTCTACCGCCGCCGCTACCGCGTCGTAGCACAGCGCCCGCGGTAGTCCGCCCCGCACGCCCGCGTCTGCCGCCGCCTCGATAAAGGCGCACACATACGCAGGCAGGCTACCTGCAATCCCCGTAAATGCAGCAAAGCCAGCCTCGTCTATCTCGTAAAATTTGCCGATTTTGGCGGCTAGAGCTCGCACGATCTCCCGACTGGCCTCATCAAAATACTCGCCGTAGCACAGCGCCGTAGCCGACGCGCCGATACCCGCGGCGACGTTTGGCATCGCGCGGGCTATAAAAACGTCCGCACCTACGATATTTTGGGCGCGCTCCAGCTTAAAATTCGGCGCCAAAAGAAGCAGGATTTTGCCCGCAAGCTCGGGCGCGATCAGGTGCAAAATCTCCTCGTAGCTGGCGGGCTTGGTCGCGAGCACGATAATATCCGCTTCGTGCGTCAGTTGCGTCTCGCCTTGTAAAATTTGCACGCCATAGCGCTTACGCAAGGCTTCATTTTTGCTTCTAGCATAAGCTAGGACTTGAAGCTTCGTATCGGAGCCGGACTGCGCGCAGGCGGAATCACGCTCGCGGCTCGCAAAATTCTGCTCTAAATTTGCGGAATTCTGCCCGCAAGGCGCAAAGCTTTGAGTATCGGGCATAAAATTTTGCCCGTCGTGCGCGGAATTTTCTCCGCTCGCCGTGCAATTTTCCCTATCCTCTGTAAAATTTTCTCCGCCCTTTGCGCAATCTCGCCCACCAGCTTTGCAAAGTGCGGCGATCATCGCCTCGCCCATATTTCCGCCGCCGATAAATCCCACTTTCATTTTCGCTCCTTTTAAAGCTAAATTATGCCTCAATGATAGCTCAAAATTTCTTTATCCGCCCTTGCGGCGCGCGGTTTATCTACGTAAAAGCAAATTTTAGCTACAATCTCGCCTAAATTTTTAAAAAAGGATGCGTTATGGCAATAAACGTTTTTTACGACAAAGATTGCGATTTGGGCTTGATTAAGGCTAAAAAGGTCGCTATGATCGGCTTCGGCTCGCAAGGGCACGCTCACGCCGAAAATTTACGAGATAGCGGCGTAGAGGTTATCGTGGGTCTTAAAAAAGGCGGCGCGAGCTGGAGCAAGGCCGAGGCGAAGGGCTTTAAAGTAATGAGTGTCAGCGAGGCTACGAAAGCCGCGGACGTCGTAATGATCCTAACGCCCGATGAGTTTCAAGGCGATATTTTTAAAGCGGAGATCGAGCCGAGCTTAAGCGAGGGCAACGCGATCGCGTTCGCGCACGGCTTTAATATCCACTTCGGACAGATCGTCCCTCCAAAGGGCATCGATTGCATTATGATCGCTCCGAAAGCCCCGGGCCATACCGTCCGCAACGAGTTTGTAAGCGGCGGCGGCGTGCCGATGCTGATCGCCGTTTCGCAAAATGAAAGCGGCAGAGCCAAAGAGCTTGCTCTAAGCTATGCAAGTGCGATCGGCGGCGGCCGCACCGGCATCATCGAAACGACCTTCAAAGCAGAGACCGAGACCGATCTTTTCGGCGAGCAGGCTGTGCTTTGCGGCGGACTTTGCGCGCTCATTAACGCAGGCTTTGAGACCCTCGTCGAGGCTGGATATGAGCCTGAAATGGCGTATTTTGAGTGCCAGCACGAGATGAAGCTGATCGTGGATCTCATCTATCAAGGTGGCATGGCAGATATGCGTTACTCGATCTCAAACACCGCAGAATACGGCGATTACGTAAGCGGAAACCGCGTCGTAAACGAAAGCAGCAAAGCGGCGATGAAAGAGGTGCTAAAGGAAATCCAAAACGGCAAATTTGCAAAAGACTTTATCCTCGAGCGCAAAGCTGGCTATGTGCGAATGAACGCCGAGCGCAATATCACGGCAAACAGTTTGCTTAGCAAAACCGGCGAGAAGCTTCGCGCGATGATGCCGTGGATCGCTAAGGGCAAGCTCGTAAATAAAGATAAAAACTGATTTCGGCTGAGCTTTGGCTAATACAAATCCACGAGGGCGCCGCAAAAAGCGCCCGATCAATTACGCAACGATCGCCTTTGTCGTAATCTTATGCTTTTTAAGCGGTGCGGTTACCTACGCGGTTTTGGATCTCGTATTTTCGGGCAATAAAGCTGCGTTGCAGCAAAGCTCGCGCAAACAAACCCCCGAAAGCCCTTCCGATCCTCGCGGTAAAAAGCCGCGTTTAAGCGCTGCACAGAAGGAAGCCCTGATTCAAAAGGAGCTTGATAAGATCGCCGAGCAAAACGTAACCGCGCCTAAGATGAGCATCGAGCCCGCACGACAGAATTTCGCAGGACAAAATTCTGCAAACGGCGATTCGCAAAATTCCGTAAATTCTACGGCTTCCGTAAATTCCGCCGCTGCAAATTCGGCGGGTGAAGGACCTGACGTAAATTTTACCGCGGCAAATTCCGCTTCAGAAAATTTTATAAATTCTACCGCGCAAAGTCCTGCTTCTAGCGGCGCAGACGATCTTTCTAAATCGCCGCGCAAGGCTTTGCCCGCAGGCTCTCGCGCAAAGTTAGCGATCATCATCGACGACGTAGGCACCGACGAGCAGGCGCAAAAAATCGCCGCTCTGCCCGTGCGAGTGACGCCGTCCATCTTCCCGCCCGAGTATCAGCGCAAAGACACGCGCTCGCTCGCTCGCGGCTTTGAGCATTACGCGATCCACCTGCCGATGGAGGCGAGCTCTGCCAAAAATAATTCCGCGACGCTGCGAGCTTCGGATAATTATGAGAAGCTGCGCGGCGTCATAGCCAAGCTGCGCGCGGACTTTCCGAACGCTAAATTTATAAATAACCACACCGGTTCTAAATTTACCGCCGACGAGCGCGCGATGCAAAATCTGCTGCGCGCGATGAACGAGTATGGATTTTTATTTATCGACTCGCGCACAAGCCCCACTACCAAGGCCAAGGCGGCGATGAATGGGCTCGGCATGCGATACGTGCATCGCGATGTGTTTTTAGATAATCAAAACAGCGTCGCCGCGGTGCGCAAAAAGCTGCGCGAAGCCGTCGCGCTTGCTAAAAAGCAGGGTTACGCCATCGCTATCGGCCATCCCAAAAGCTCCACTCTGCGCGCGCTTGCAAACAGCGCCGACATCCTAGGCGAGGTGGATTTGGTCTATTTGGACGAAATTTATGAGTACTACGAGTGAGCTTAGTTTTAAAATTCAAAGCCTAGCAAGGCTCGGTGCGAGCGAGCCCGCGCAGCTGTATTTTAGGGGCGAGCCGGCGATGTTACAAAAGCGCCGCATCTCGATCGTGGGCTCGCGCAAGATGAGCGTTTATAGCAAAAATTTGATCCTGCGCCTCGCGCGCGCTTTGAGCGATGCGGACTTTTGCGTCGTAAGCGGTGCAGCGATCGGCTGCGACATAGCCGCGCACGAAGGGGCGTTTCCAAACACGATCGCAGTTTTTGGAAACGGCCTTGATCAAATTTATCCCGCGCAAAACGCCGCTATGATCGGCAAAATTTACGAACGCAGTCTCGCGCTTAGCGAGTATGAGGACGGCGTGAGCGCGCGCGGATTTCAGTTTTTGCAGCGCAACCGTATCGTCGTGGCGCTGTCCGAAGCGCTGATCGTCGCTCAAGCCGAGCCTCGCAGCGGTTCGCTGCAAAGCGCGCGCCTGGCCCGCGAGATGGGCGTGCCCGTATACGTACTGCCGCACCGTATGGACGAGAGCGCTGGTACGAACGATCTGCTCGCAAAATCTCAGGCGCGGCTGATCGCGGATTTTGGCGAGTTTGTCGAGTCTTTGGCTCCGCAGACGCCGCAAAGCACTGAGCGCGCGCAGGATGAGGTGATGGAATTTTTAGCGCTAAATTCCGATCTGCAAGCGGCGATCGAGCGCTTCGGAGATAAAATTTACGAATACGAGCTTGAAGGCAGGATCGAAATTTTAGGCGCAAAGATCGTGGCAAAGTAGCCGATGATT
>NZ_CALKTL010000199.1 GCF_937997405.1 uncultured Campylobacter sp.
AGTTTGAGACCAGCCTGGCCAACGTGGTAAAACCCTGTCTACTAAAAATACTAAATTAGCCGGGCGTGGTGGCGGGCACCTGTAGTCCCAGCTACTTGGAAGGCTGAGGCAGGAGAATGGTGTGAATCTGGGAGGCAGAGTTTACAGTGAGTCGAGATTAAATTTAGATTTCATAACGGATAAATTCTAAGCGTGGTTAAATGCGTTTTTAATTCTGTTTGTAGCTGTATCATGTCATAAAATAGGGCAAGAGAACAGATTGCTTTTGTGTGCGTGCGGCGCGGATTGAATTAAAATTTCGGTTTTGAAATTTAGCCTGAATTTACGTCGCACTTAAGAAGTGGTTTTTCGCGCTGATACTGAAAGCCTAGAAGATGTTTTAAATGCTCAAGCAAAAAAGTATTTTGCAGGCTGGCTCGCAAGAAAGTATTTTTGAAATCCGCATCAAGAGTGTATTAAAACTAACAAGGCGCGGCGCTGCTTTGCTGGTCTCATAACGCCGCTTCGGGGCTAAATTTTATAGCCGCATAAAGCCGTCGTCGTAGCTGCCTTCTAGCTTGCGGCGCATATCTTCGCGCCATTTTGGAGTAAGCGTCGTAAGTCGGTTAAATTTTGCTAACAGCCCTTCATCGATACGCTCGCCGTAAAATAGACGGTTGAGCTCCATCACGCTCATTATAGCGGGGTCGCGCTCTACGACGTAGATCTCGTCGCCCGCGCGGCACGAGCCAGCCTCTAGCACGCGGTAGTACCAGCCGGTAAGTCCGCTGCGCGCGATTTCCGCCGTCATCTCTGCGTTGCCCCAGCGCATCGAGAGCTTGTAGCAGGGCTTGCGCGGCTGGCTTACTTGCAGTACCAGCGAGCCTATGCGGTGCACATCGCCGATGCAGACGTTTTGCTCGTGTAATCCGCTGATCGTGAGGTTTTCGCCCATTGCGCCGTAGGCTAGATTTTTAAGCCCCAAAAACCTCTCCCACGCGGCGTAATTTTGCAGCGAGTTGGCAAAAATCGCCTTTTCCGTGCCGCCGTGATGTAGCGTGTCGGCTACCGCGTCACCCTCGAATCCAAGCTCATTCGCGCGCACTTCACCCGCTCTAGCTTGCTTGAATATCGCCGTCTGCCAGCGCCTTTTTAGAGGCTGCGTGGCGCGCTCGTCGCCGTAAGCGTGCGGTTGCCCGGTCAGCAATGCCTTTAAAATGGGCATTTTTCGCTCCTTAAAATTTGCATCCGTTCTCCTTAGATCATAAAATTTAGGCTAGGATTTTAGCTCGAAAAGAATTTTAAAATTATAAATTCTGCGGCGATTTTGCGCTAAATTCCAAGTACGAGCTTGAAATTTAGCGCACGGCATTATTTGTAGTCGTTCGCGTCGTAGCTTTTGCCGTCGTTAAAGTCGCTCAAAAGCCGCACGACAACGGGGCTAAGTAGGATGATTGCGATTAAGTTGGGGATCACCATCAGTCCGTTAAACATATCGGCTAGCCCCCAGACGAGGTCGATCTTTTGCACGCTCCCTATGAATACGAATGCGACGACTAAAATTTGCAAGAGCTTGACGAATTTTGCGCCCAGGAGGTATCGCACGTTGATCTCGGCGAAGTAATACCAGCCCAAAATCGTGGTAAATGCGAAGAAAAATAGGCAGATCGCCACAAAGCCGTAGCCGCCGCTGCGACCCAAAATTTGCGATCCGAAGGCTTCCTGGACCAGAGATATGCCCGAAAATACCGCCTTGCCGTTTTCGAAGGTGACTACGTCGGTGCTGAGCACCACAAAAACGGTGATGTTAAGCACGATGAATGTATCGACGAAAACGCCCATTATGCCGAGCACGGCTTGATCTACGGGGTGTTTGACATTCGCCGCGGCGTGTGCGTGCGGCGTCGAGCCCATGCCCGCTTCGTTTGAAAAGAGCCCGCGCGCGATGCCGTATCTCATCGCAGTAGCGATCGTAGCGCCCGTAGCACCGCCCCAGGCAGCCGATGGATCGAACGCGGCTTTGAATATCAGCGCGATGACGGATGGAATTTTATCGAAATTTGAGCCGATGATGACGAGACCGACTAGCACGTAGCAGATCGCCATTAGTGGCACGACCTTTTCGGCTACGCGCGCGATCGCTTTGACGCCGCCGAAAAAGATGACACAGCAGATGAGTGCTAAGGCCGCGCCACTCACCCACTTCGGAATCCCGAATGCGCCGCTAAAGCCGTCTGAGATGGAGTTTGCCTGCACCATATTGCCCATGAAGCCCAAAGCAAAGATGATAGCTAGCGCAAAAAACGCCGCTAAAGGCTTAGCAAGGGGGCTTTTGAGTCCGCGACTGATGTAAAACGCGGGCCCTCCGATCATATGTCCGCTGTCGTCCTTGGTGCGGTAAATTTGAGCCAGGCAGATCTCGGCAAAATTCGTCGCCATGCCCAAAAACGCCGCGCACCACATCCAAAATATCGCGCCCGGTCCGCCCATGACTAACGCGGTGCTGGCGCCTACCAGGTTGCCCGTGCCGACTTGCGCCGCGATCGCCGTGGCGACGGCTTGGAACGAGCTCATACCGCTTTTGCCCGCAGCTTCGCCGTGCAGGGAGAAGTTGCCGAAAAGCTTGCGCGCGCCCATTTTAAATTTAAAAATCTGCACCAGGTGCAAGCGCACCGTAAAATACGCGCCGGTGCCGCAAAGTAGGGCGATCAGAAAGTACGGACCCCACAAAAAGGAGTTGATTGCGTCAATTGTGGCGGTGAGTTTGTCGAGAAAATTTTGCATGATCTTTTCCGTGAATTTAAGATGCGAAAATATATTTTAAAAACTCTTAAATTCCTATAAATCGAGGGAAATTTAAGCGAAATTTTAAAGCGTTTTTATAATTTTACTCAAGCATTAAGCAAAGCGGTATACGCCGTTTGCTCTGCATGCCAGCCTGCCAGATAAGCAGCTTAGAATTCGCGCCTTAGCTGTCGAAATTTGCAAAGCAATCAACTGAAATTTTAAGCCTTATTATTCATCACCGCCGATTTTGAAAACGAACATCTTGCAAGCGTCACAAAAGGCAGGGATCAGGCTAAAGAGGCGCCCTTTGAGGCTCCAGTGGCTTTTATACATTTTTAGCATCGCGGCCTCCCTGACGAATCTGATATGCGCGCTATCCCAGCCCTGCACCTCCGCGCCGCCGCCGATGCCCATTTTAAAGGGTGCGTTTTGCATATGTTTCATCGCGTCGTGGCGCTTGCTATCGAATTTCTTTACCGAAAAATCGCTCATGAAGTCGCTCAGCACGTAGCCGCGGAATTTTTGTGCAAGCGCGATAAAAAATTTCTTAAATTCCTCTTTCTCAAAATACATACTCACGCCCTCTAAGATGAAGATGTAGCCCGCGCTGCCGTGCTTTGCGACTAGCTCGTCCATCCACGAAAGATCCAGCATCGAGTAGGGCAGGCTGAAGTTATTCTTTGCTTTGGGCAGCAGCGCGTCGCGCATGGCGATGACGTCGGGCAGATCGAGATCGTAAAATAGGGCGCTCGGTAGGGCTTTTTGCAATCTAAGCGGGCGAGTGTCGAGCCCCGCGCCGAGCTGCACGATTATAGGGTGGTCAAACTCTGCCGCGAGCCGCAGCGCCTCGTCGTCAAAAAATTTCGCGCGGATCACGGTACCCGTCTTGCTAAGGCGCGCGTCGTTAAATTTCGCAAAATCATAATCGATCTGCTTTACGACGGCGCTTGAAAACGGATCATTTAGGATCGGATCCTTGTCTTTAAAATCCAAATGGCGCATATAAACGTTGATTAGCAACGTCTCGGAGACGTTATCTTTAAAATTTAACTTTTGCATGAAGTGCCTTTCTTGCGGTGTCATCGCGAGCAAAATACCGCTTATTTTTAATATGCATTATTATATCCTTGCTAAATAAAATTTCAATGAAATGATATGAATTTTTATTTAGAGACAGAATTTTAAATTCGCGCCGCGGGTTTTGACTATAATATTGCCGCGTAAAGCTTCAATAAATTTTTGAAATTTTACGCGATGCAAAGCGCGGGTAAAATTTAGAATTTTAAAAGCTATAAAATTTATTAGCTCCGGCGACCTAGATGCGCAGCCATAGTGCGGATGGTAAATTTAATCCGCGCAGCTTTATCTTTGTCTAAATATTTCATTGTATAATTCTTAGCTTTTGGAGGTTATATGGAAAAATCGCGGCTAGGACTACTGCAAACCGAGGCCATCGCCACGCTTAGCGACGAGGAGCTTGCAATGTTCGAGCACCAAGTCATCAAAAAAGGCTATGTTTTTTATAGCGAGGCGCCTAAAGTTTTTATTTTTAAAAGTGGACAGGCGAAGCTTTCGTTTTTTGAAGACGGCGAAGAATTCATCATCAACTACCTAAACAAGGACAATATCACTATTCTTAATGAAATTTGCGCACTTGAGTTTTTAGAGGACAGCGAGATTTATACGATCGATGCGAGTGGGCTCGGAGAGATCTTGGCAAATCGCAGCTTTTGCGAGGCATATATAAAAATTTTAACAGAGATAATTCTGCTGCAGCGCAAAATCACACGCTCTATACTTTTTGAAAATGCAAAAGGGCGCATCGCGAGCTTTTTGATCGAGCTTGCAAACGAGCAGAATTTTCATCAAAATGGCTACAAATACGTCTTTTTGCCATTTTCGCTAAAGGTGCTTTCATCCTTCGTGGGGCTCAAGCGTCAAAGCGCGAGTACCGCGTTTAACGAGCTTGTAAAAGATAACGTAATTCAAAAAATCAGTCAGCACGAGTTTTTGATTCTAGACTACGACAGATTGCTTAGCTACTGTGTTTAGGCTCGGGCTAGAGTTTTTAAAGCATTTATGCGGCTTACGCTTACGGCTTAAGCGCGAAATTTTGTCTAAAGTTACGGCGCAGAATTTTACCTAGATTTACAGCGTAAAATTTTTATCAAGAGCTTGGTTTTGGAATTTCATCCCGAATTTCGTTTAGGATTTCGTCTAAAATTTTAACTTATATAAAATTTTGCAATCTCGTGTAAAATTTTAACACGTAATTCACTTTTGAATTTTATCCGCTATCTCAAAACGCAAAGCTTTGGAATTTTAAATTTAGCGGCAGGCTATGGAATTTAAAATTTTAAATCAAGCTGTAATTTTATGGGTTGCTATGGAATTTAAAATTTTGGATCGAACGAAATTTTACGCATCGGAATTTTTAAAATTTAAGAAACTAAAAATGCGCGGCAAAGTGCCGCGCCGTATTTTGATTATATCGTGCTGAAGCGCGATAGATTAGTCTTTCTTTTTCATATCGTATTTATTGACCATAAATCCGACCAAGCCTACGAAAAATAGACCGCCGCAGATGTTACCTAGCGTAACCGGGATCATATTTTTAACGATGAAATTTCCCCAGTTTATTGAATCTATTTGAGCCGCCGTTACGCCGTGAAGTGAGCTTGCAAGAGCATTTACATCGCCACCTGCAGCCGCAAGATAGTGGCCTTTAGCGATGATGCCTTCAGTTAGGATAAACATATTTGCCACGCAGTGTTCCATCGAGCAGGCTACGAATGCGCCGATCATCCACATAATTGCAAAGAATTTACCCGATAGATTACTCTCGCTGGTCGCAGTCCAGATAGACATACATACAAACACGTTACAAAAAATTCCGCGGATGAATAGCTCATGAAAAGGCGCGTTTATTTTGCCTGCTGCTGCAGGAATGAAGTGCTGCAAGATGTAGCCATCATATTTAAGCGGAAGTCCTGAGTAATAATACATATACGCGATTAACGCGCCGCCTACGAAGTTAAAGCACCAAACGATAGCCCAATAGCCGATAGTTTTACCTAGCGGTAATTTGCCGTCGGCAGCAGGTACGCCCGTTAAAACCGAGCTAGTAAATAGATGCCCACCGTAAAAAACCACCATCATCAGACCGCAGCTAAAGGTAATACCACCGATGAAATTCGATAAGCCAATAGATTGCTTTTCAGCCATTCCGACGGTCGAGTGAGCCCAGAAAATATCGCCCATAGCGATTGCAGCGCCCGCCATTATAGCTAGAAAAATTATGCTAATTAGCGGGGTATGCGCCTTGTGTTGCATCGAACTAGACACCGCTTGCGCGGTTTCTGCAGGATTTAACATTTACTCCTCCTCATTTAAATTTGAATCAATTTCTAAGATACGCTCATAAGCTTTTTGCGCACTTTTTTTTGCGCTCTCGCTCAGTCCTTCTTTAAAATCAAGGACGTTATCGAGCAACACGCTAATGCCCAAAAACAACGTCTTTGGGCAAATTTTGCGCAGATAGCTTAGAAGCACCGGCGTAGGCAGGTTATGCGTCGAGTATATGTAGTCACGATCATTACTAAGATCAAAGAATTCTATCTTATCCTCATCAAAGCCGCTCATTGCATCTACTACGATCAGAATTTCAGGGGCGAATTCCCTAAGGGCTGCAAATTCGTTTTCGGGCACATCTTGCCCATAAAAAACGCGCCAGTCTTTTAAGTTCGCCTCGACTATTCGCCCCGTTTCATTGCCCACGTCGTCATCACCGCGAAGGGGATTGCCGATACAAAGCAACGCCTTTCGCATCAAAAATCCTTCCTTAGCACGAAGTATCCTTCGCGCATATTTTTTAGCAGATCTTTAAGCTCACATTCGCAAAGCTGAGGGATTAGCTTAGCTGCGTGCTCGGCAAAAATTTCAATCTCGAAATACTTGCTTAGGTTACCGATCTTAAATTTAACGTAGTCGCCCGAGTTTTCGACGATGCGTTTAAATTCTTCATCGTCTATCTCAAGTACCTTTTCGCTAAAATCTATCGTACCTACGCCGTGACCGACGCAGGTGGAAAAAACCTTGATATCCTTTAGCTCTTTGGGTAAATTTTCGTTTTCGTCCATATGCCGCTTTGTAAGCTTAAAAACCTCAATCATCGTTTGCTCCAGACCTCTTTTTGCGGATCGATTTTAAATTCCTCCGTAGCGCGGGCGTATTTTAGATATACGTCGTTGTGTAATAGCGCCATACACTCTGCATATCTAGGATCCTCTTCGGTGTGGATAGCGTTAAGTAGAGCCTCGCGAGAAGCTTTTGGATCGTGAACGTCAGATGAGGTTTTGATCGCATCCATATATTTTGCAAATAAAACTCTTCCGAAAATATAGCTCATCAGCCTCTTAGCTTCAGCTTGCAGATCGCGCTCGAATAAAATATCGCCGATAACTGAACTCTTAACCGGTGGCGGAAGAGTGCTATCTTGCTCATAGCTCTTCTTTTGAAGCTTTTGATCGATGATGCCAAGCGCCATGCCAAGACCATAGATGATGCTAGCAGGATGCGGAGGGCAGCCGGGGATATAAACATCTACCGGTACAATCTTATCGATGCCGCTCCATACGCTATATGCGTCATGAAAAATTCCGCCCGTGCTTCCGCAGGCTCCCAGAGCTACTACGATCTTCGGATCGGGTGCAGCCTCATAAGCGCGGAGCAGCGGATAATACATCTGTCGAGTAACCGGGCCGGTGCAGACTAAGATATCTGCGTGGCGAGGGTTGGCTACGAGTTTAAATCCGAAGCGCTCCGGATCCCACATCGGCGTGATAGAAGCAAAAATTTCGATTTCACAGCCGTTGCAACTTCCGCAGTCGATACGATAAACGCTGAAGCTTCGTTTGATATTTTTCAAAAGCTCCAATTTTGCGGTTAGATCGTTTGCGTTTTTAATATTTTCGGGGACTTGATACAAACTCATTTTATTGCCTCCTCTATACCTTTAGTCACTCTTTCGACCGCTTGAGCTTTTTTGCATTCAGGACAGATATAGAGGTACTTTTTAGCTTCTTCTAATCTGCCTGGAAGCAAATTTGCCGTACTTAGCTTTTCTAGCGTGTAGTTGATGAGCCTTTTTGGGGTCATCGGCTTGCCGCAGCAGCTGCATTTTTCCATCTCAAGCTCGCCGTGTTGGATAAGCGCGCTTTTATCAAATTTTACCGCTAGCTCAAAGCTATTGCCTAGCCTTACTGCTCCCGTAGGGCATACCTCGTCGCAGCGACCGCAAAATATGCAGCGTCCGCAATCAAATTCCCAAATTAGTTTGGTTTGGGCTTCATTCATCTTAAGCTCAATCGCATTAGATGGGCAGGCGATACCGCATGCAGCACAGCCTATGCAAAGCTCGTAGGTGTATTCAGGCTGCCCGCGAAAATTCTCGGGCACGATGTATGGCTCAAACGGATAAGCATAGGTCGCCTTACCATATTTTTCGGTAATGTCGAATAATTTCATCATCTTAAATCCTTTTTGCTAACCTTGCCGTCTTGGCAAAATTTCTTAAGGTCTTTTTCGGTTAGAATTTTACTCTTTCCGCTATTAATATCGACTAAAGTTACGCGCTCGGTGCATGAGTAGCACGGATCCATCGAGCATACGATTAGCGCCGCATCGGAGATGTTATTTCCGCGGAATTGAAATCGCAAGCTCGGCCAGTTGTTATACGTAGCGGCGCGACATCTCCAGCGGTAAACCTTCTGAGCGTTTCCTTGCATGATCCAGTGGACATTTTCGCCGCGCGGTGCTTCGTCGTGACCTAAAGCGTAGTTTTCCGGTCTGATCATAGTCTGTGGATCGATCATTATCGGAGTTTGCGGCATTTGATGCAAGCACTGCCTGATGATGTGGATCGATTGTTTGAGCTCTTTATATCTTACGACTTCGCGACTGAATACATCGCCACCGTGCTCTACGGCTACTTCGAATTCTATCTTGTTGAAGAAATCATAAGGGTGATCGTAGCGGTTGTCGCGTTTAAAACCGGAAGCTCTCATATTCGGACCTACCGGGCTAAAATCACGCGCCACTTTGCGATCTAATACGCCTACGCCTTTCCAGCGACCGATTTGGCGTTTATCCTCCATAACGGCGTCCCAAATTTCAGAAATTTGAACGTCGAGCTTGTTGATGATCTCGATACTCTTGCGAATTTCATTGTCGGTCATATCGCGGCGAAGTCCGCCCATAATGACATTGCCGTAGGTTTTGCGGCCGCCGGTTACGAGCTGAGCTAACTCCATAGAGTATTCGCGCACCCTAAAGATATGCATGAAGGCGTTGTAGTTACCCGTTACCTCGCAGGCTAGACCGATATTTAAAAGATGGCTGTGAAGGCGCTCGATCTCAAGGCAGATGACGCGGATAGCTTGCGCACGAAGCGGAATTTCAAGCTTGATGGCTTTCTCTGCTGCTTCAATACACGCAATCGCGTGAGCGTAGCCGCAAATTCCGCAGACACGCTCTGCAAGGTAGCCCATCTGATCGTAATTCATTCGGTTTTCAGCTAGCTTCTCCATACCGCGGTGTTGATAAAACAAGCGGTAATCTGCATCGATAATCTCATCGCCGTCGCAAAATAGTCTAAAGTGTCCCGGCTCATCGCTCGTTACGTGAAGAGGTCCAAGTGGAACATCTACTACGCCATCACCGCTAGGAAATAAAAACTCTGCATTAGGCTCGTCTTTATGATCTACAGGATCGGGCCTATAGCGATAGTCCATTGCGTCTTTGCGAAGCGGATGAAGTCCATCCGGCCAATCATCGCTTAACACCAAACGGCGTTTATCAGGCAAGCCCTCAGCGATTAAACCAAACATATCGAAAGCTTCTCTTTCGTACCATACGCAAGCAGGCACTAAAGGAGTAACCGACGGGAATGTAGGATCCGATCCAGGAATTAGCGTCCTAACGGTAATGAAGCATTTATCCTCTGCGGCGAAATCCTCCGCTTCGGTCATTTTGCCACCTTCCATAGATATCGCATAGTAAAGCGCGAAATTTCCGTTTAGCTCGCGCTCATCGTTAGGGATCATCGTGCTGATAAAACCGCCGATGTCATAATATAGCGTCTTAACCGCAAGCGGCAGATCATTTCTATCCACTAAAACGGTGATTTGATCCTCGGCTTGGCGGGTAACTTCTAAGACCTTGACTTTGGTCTTTAAAATTTCTATAAATTTATCACCTCTCATTTTTAACCTCTCATCATTATTCTAACGCCGTTTTCGACGAGCATCCAAAAATCACCTACGTGCCATACGCCGAAAATTATCACTAAAGCGCAAAGCAAGATTAGCGGTAAATTCTCAAACAAGCTCATCTCTTTAGCATAAACCACTTCACCTTTAGGCGTACCGAAGCTCGCAAGATTAAAGTGCGCGAAGTCCGCGATGAAAATAATTACGAGCGCGATCGCAAATAATGCTACGGCTATGTATTGACCACTGGCTATCGCGCCTTTGAAAACGTTAAATTCGCTTACAAAGATCGCAAACGCAGGAACACCTACGAGCGAGCAAACCGCAGCGCCAAACATTATCGTAGTAAGCGGAGCGATTTTTACCATGCCGCCCATTCTAGTCATATCTTTGTGACCGTAAATTCTAGCGATATTACCGGTAGAGCAGAATGCAAGAGCCTTGGTAAAGCTGTGAGCTAAGCAGTGAAAGATCGCCGCAAGCAAGCCAAAATATCCGCCGATACCTAGCGCAAATGCAATAACACCCATATGAACGACTGAGTGGTAAGCAAACATCCTCTTTACGTCGTGTTGGCGAACGAGGAAAATTCCTGCTATAAATAGCGTGATCGTACCGGAAATTAACATCACGGATTGAACAAAGTCAAAGCCTACAGCTTGAGCTGTAATAGCGTAATATCTAAATATCGCTAGCATCGCACATTTTAAAAGCACACCCGAAAGTAGTGCCGAAATCGGAGCCGGACCTTCTGCGTGAACGTCAGGAAGCCAAGTGTGAGTAGGAGCAAGTCCTGCTTTAGTTCCAAAGCCTATTAGAGCGAATATAAAGATAAGCTTAGCGGCATCTTTGTTTAAGCCTTTGGCGTGATCCATAATGCTAGTCCAAAGCATCGAAGCCTCGCCGTCGCCCGTGATTTTGAATGTGGCCGCATATAGTAAAACGGTCGCATAAAGCGCGAACGCTAAACCGATCGAGCAGATAACTATATATTTGTAACCGCTCTCGGTAGATTTTTTGTCTTTATGAATAGCGACCAAAAATACCGAAGCTAGCGTAGTAGCCTCTACCGCAGCCCACATAAACGCGACGTTGTTGCAGATAACGCTAAGCGTCATCGTAAAAACGAAAACATGGCAGAGCGCATAGTATTTTCTAAGATCGCTAAGATCCAAATGACCGCCCTGTATCTCCCATTTCATATAGGTGGTGGAGTATAAATTTACTAAAAAGCCCGTTACTGCAATTAGTACTAAAAATACACAGCCTAGGCTATCTAGGAATAGGAATTTATCGTATGCGTAAAACGCCTCGGCATTGCCGCTTAAAAGCTTTCCTACGTTACAGAGTAGCCCTGCAGATGTAACTGCAGAAATCAAAACGTGTAGCGAGCTTAGGAGCTTGAAATTCTTAGGGCATAAGAATAATATCAGCGCTCCGAGCAACGGAAAAATTAATATAAAAGCTAAACTATTCATCATTAACCCCTTAAATTAGAAGCTTTAGACGTATCAAGTCCGTCATAAGCTTTGTAAAATCTAACCGCCAAAACGCTCATAATAATAACCGCAAAGATTGCATCGGTTAAAATTCCAAGCTCGACTAGCTCGTGAGAGTTGTAAGCCATAAGCGCAAGGCTTAGGTGGATGCCGTTTTCAAAGAGGCAGTAGGCTAGAATTTGCTTGATGAAAGAATTTCTTAGCATGAAGCCAAAAATTCCCATCATAAATACGGTTACTGCCGCTATTAGAACGATCCTTTCTTGAATAAGAGAGAATTTAAGCAAGATCGGATTGATTGTCATCGCAATTGCTAGCGAAAATCCCATCGCAATAACGGGGCTTACGAAAAAGCCGCCTACCGGCTCATCCTCGCTGATCACATCCAGTTTTTTAACTAGCCAAAATAAAATTCCTGGCACGAAAATAACCTTCGTAAAAAACGCCACTATCGCCCAAATTCTAAGTTGCGGCGCATTGAAGTTAGAATACAGCATAAAAAATATGCTTACCAAAAGTAGCGTCTGAATCGCGTAAATTCCGATCGAAAGTTTTAAATTTCTAAGTCCGAATACCGCGAGTGACGTTACGATCATACAAATTGCTAAAATATCGATACTATTCATCTTAAAATCCTACTACGTAAAGCGTTAATGCCGCAAAAGCAATGGCAAGAGCGCCGCATGAAATTTTGCGCATGCTCGAAGTCATTCTAAAGCGTGGTCCAAAGTTGTCGATGAAAACGGCTGCTACGTAAAATACGCCAGTTTTTAGCACAAAGATTATGATCGCTAAAAGCGGATTGCTAAAATTCCACGGCTCAAATATCGTTAGGAATAATCCGATCATCGCAAATTGCTTCAAAATAAGCGCCGCTTGCACTAAGCCGAGATCGCTGCCTGCGTATTCGCCCAAAAGTCCTTCCTGAAGTTCTTGCTCGGCTTCGGCAAGATCAAATGGCTTTCTGCCGGTCTCGACATACATACACCATAAAAATGCAATCGAGGCGACGGCAAAGCTTGGAATTTGATAGCCGATCTGACCGCTGCGTACCATCTGCTGGATCTCAACTAAATTTGAAGTTCCCGCAGCCATCATTACTACAATTAGGCACATCATCATCACAGGTTCGACAAAAACGGCAAGCATCTGCTCACGTCCACCGCCGGTTGCCGCAAAAGGGTTACCGCTATCTATCGAAGCCGCACCGAATACGAAGCGCAAAAGCGCGCCTAGATATAGGATAACGAAAATATCCGAATACGCTCCGAAAAGAGTATCTTTGCTGTATGTAATAGGAATAGCCGCCAAAATCGCCGCCGAAGTAGCGAAAAGGAAAAACGGCGCCCATCTAAATACCCAGTGGCTGCACGCAGGAACGGTCCTGCCGCGCTTAAAAAGCTTAATAATATCGCGGTAAGTCTGGAAAAAATCGCTTCCTTGTTTCGACTGAAGCTTGGCTCGAAGTTTTCTAGCCATACCGTCGAAGAGTGGAGCGACTAGGACGATAACCGCGACTTGAAATATCATTAAAAATATAGTTTGTATAGTCTGCATCTCAAACCTCCTAGATCAAGAAATATCCGACGCCCAGTATCGCGCAAAGATAGATTAGGATGTAAAGCGTATATAAATTTGCATAGCCGCTTTGAATAATTCCTATCTTATCGGCGATCTTCTTACTCCAATCGATTACCGGTTGATAAATCATCGTCCACCAAATGTCTTGTGGGTGGTTGTGATACTCGATCGGTCCGAAGTAGCCGTTTTGCTCTATTCTGCGTTTATGACCTCTAAATAACCAGTCCATAATCTTTCTTAAATCGCCGGTAAAAGGACCGCCAGTTATCTGCATGCGAGGGCTATATTTAAAGCCGCATGCCCAAGGATCGGTTTCACGAGGTTTGTCGCGATTTGCTTTCATAACCGCTAGGATGATAAACGGAAGCAGCATTGTAGAGCACAAAATCACTGCAATAAGAGGAGTTGAGACGATACTTCCCAAAGGCGAAGTGATTGACGAAGCGCCTAGGCTTGCAACATACCCGCTATTGGAAGTGATAGAATTTACCGCCTGCATGATGTAATCGACTATGAAGTGTGCGCCTACACCAAATCCCACGCAGCCTATCATCAAAATGATCATTCCTAAAACCATTCCTAATGGGCTTTCTTTTGCGTTTTCCCAAATTTTTTCATCTCTCGGGGTTCCTGCAAAGATTACCGCATAAAGCTTAAGGTGCATACCGACCAAAACGCCGGTGAGTGCAAGAGCGACCACTGCTAAAGAGAAGGCGTATCTAATGAAAATTCCGCTTTCCTTAGCGCCCTGAAGCATTCCTTGATAGGTAAACCACTCTGAGACGAAACCGTTTACCGGAGGAAGCGCTGCGATACCCATGATGCCGATAAACATACCGACAGCAGTTAGAGGCATTTTTTTAGCTAGACCTCCTAGCACATCCATATTTTGCGTATGAGTAGCGTGGATTACAGAGCCTGCACATAAGAATAAAAGGCCTTTGAATATTGCGTGGTTTACTACGTGGTAGCAGCCTGCTAAAAATCCGACTGCAGCTAGCGTTACATTGCCTGCTGCGACGCCGTAAATTCCGGTACCTAAGCCCAGCAAGATGATGCCGATATTTTCGACCGAGTGGTACGCAAGAAGCGCTTTGAAGTCGTGCTGGCACAACGCATATAAAACGCCGAAAAGCGAGCTAGCCGCTCCTAGGATTAAAACTGCAAGCCCAAAATATATGCTTAGCGGTAAAAATAGCGTAAATTTAACAAGCGTAAAGAGCGCTACTTTAATCATAACGCCGCTCATCAGTGCAGAGACATTCGATGGAGCCGCAGGGTGAGCTTGCGGTAGCCAAACGTGAAAAGGCCACATTCCCGCTTTTGAGCCGAAGCCGACCAAAAATAGCACGAAAGCAGCCACGGAAGCGCCCATCGGCATATTTACTTTTCCCCACTCCGCAAATTCGAAGCTGCCTGCGTAGTTTGCAATGATAAGTAATCCACAGGTGATACAAAATGCACCGATCTGCGCTATACCTAGATATACCATAACGGCTTTGAGCGTGCCTTTGCCATCGTTTACTATGATTAAAAATGACGAGATTAGCGTCATAAGCTCCCATAAAACAGCGAAGCAAAATACATTATCCGCACTGATGACTAAAAGCATAGATAAGATGAAGGTATTAAATAAACATGCAAAAACGCCGATATTTGCCTTTCCGATATATTCCTCAGCATAGCTCATACCGTAAACGCTGCTTGCAAAGCCTATAAAAACGACTACGAAGCTGAAGAAATTTCCAAGCGGACTTAAAGCAAATTTTGGCGCATATAAGAAAGTGCCGCCTAAAACGAAGCTGTCGCTTACGCCCATATTGGCTACGAAATGGCACATCGCATAAAAACAGCTGATAGCACCTAATCCAAATCCCACCTTAACGGCAGTTTTTGGAGCGCAGTATAAAAGAATACTAATTACTGCACTGACGATAAATAAAGTATAGACGCTTATCATTTTGCGCCTCCTTCTTTTTTGGCGACGCAACTGATTTCGCCGTTTAATACGTCTTTTGCAAAAGCATTAGCCGCATCGTAGTCTATCGCAAAGCCCAATTTATGCTTACCCTCTTTAGGATCTATCATAATGATAGCGCTAGTTGGGCAAACCTCGACGCATGCAGGACCGTTCTCGCGTCCGTTACATAGATCGCATTTGATGGCGGTGCTTTTGGCGCCCGCTTGGCTTTCGATCTCGAGATAATACTTCGGCTCGACCGCATAATTTACTGACGGCATAAGCTCGGCATTCGAGCTGATCGCGCCATAAGGACAGGCGAGCGTACACATCTTGCATCCGATGCAAATTTCTTCGTGCAATTCGATATAGTTATTATCGAAGCGAAGCGCACCGGTAGGACAGACATTTGCGCATGGTCCGTCATCGCACTGCCTGCACTGCGTAGGCATAACGCCGTAAGCCTGTCTAAGCACGGTAAGTCGCGATTTAGCAAGCTTGCCGCGCTCGTAAGCACTTGAGTAACAGGCTGCCATGCACGTCGTGCAACCGATACATC
>NZ_CALKTL010000200.1 GCF_937997405.1 uncultured Campylobacter sp.
AATCGCTTGTTGATTACCCTGTGATTCGGCTGTTGCCAAGTGTGATTTTAAACGTCTAACCTCCTGTTCTGCCGCTTCCCGTTGGTTGGAGGTGTAAGTCTCCACCGCACTTTTCACATGTCCCACGGCAGTAGCAATTTGTTGCTGTTCACTTAGGGCTTTGTTGATATCTTTCGGCTTGTCCGTTTGGTTATTCGCTTGGCTTAAGTCGGTGTTGATGCCTAGTTCCAATGCGGTGCTCAAAACGGGGGTCATGTCTTTGTTTAAGAGGATTGTGCCTTCTGTTAGCGTGGCTTTGGTTAGGCTGCTGTCGTGGCTTTGTTGTAACATCGGCAAGCCCGGGCTTAAACCACCACTGCGTTGGCTTGGAATAAAGGTGCTATTTGGGCTGTGCGGTTTGACTTTTTCTCCCGTTTCGTTATCCACCCATTTGTCTTTGGTTTCTTTGATGTTGCCACTGAGACTCGCGCTCATGGCTTTACTGTCGGATTCGTTTTTGATGTCTTCAAATGTCAGCGTGTTGGTTTGGAGAAGGCTGTTTTGCGCATTGGTGCTTGCAATAGCGCCACCTTTTAAGTGAACGCTATCCGCATTGATATGATACCCCCCGTCTTCAGCAAAAATCCCTGCTTGTTCCTTCACTTGTTTTCTCGAGGTTTTGCCACTTGAGGCGTTGCCGTAACCGCTTGCGCTCCAGTTGTTGCCAAAGCCGAATTCCACTTCCTTAAAATTTAATGCATCAAAAATACTAAAACGCTAATCGCGCCAAGCGTCAAAACGCCGAAATTTAAATCTTTTATCCTGCGCTGAGCAAGCCTAACTACGATATATGCGATGAAACCGAAGCTTAAGCCGTTGGTGATCGAGTAGGTAAAAGGCATCAAAAATACTATAAAAAACGCAGGGATTAGAATTCCTGCGTCGCTATAATCGATCTTGCCAAGCTCACTAAACATCAAAACCCCGACCATTACGAGAATCGGGTAGATCGCATTTGCCGGGATCGCCTTAAATAGCGGCAGCATAAACAGCGTCAGCACGAAAAACATAGCGCAAAATACCGCGGTAAGTCCCGTGCGACCGCCCGCCTCCACGCCGCTGGCGCTCTCGGCAAACGCAGTAACCGTACTCGTTCCTATAACGGCTCCCGCAACGCTGCCTATCGCATCGGAGGTTAAATTTCTAGATAGTTTTTTCATTCCGTCTTTGCTGTTCTCTCCAAAAAGCCCCGCGCGGTTTCCTACGCCGGTTAGAGTGCCGATGCTATCGAATAGATGCGTAACGAAAAATGTGATTATAAAAGGCACGAACGCAAGCTTCAGCGCTCCGGGGATATCTAGCTTAGCAAATATCGGCGTTATGCCGCTTGGCGCGCTTACTATGCCATGTGGTGCGGGCGAAATTCCAGCCACCCACGCAACGCACGAAGTAATCAAAATGCTTAAGATAAACGCCGCCTTGATTCTAAGCACGAAGAGCACCAGCACGACTGCTAAGCCTAAAATTCCAAGTAAAACGTTTAGATCTTTTAAATTTCCTAAAGTTACTAGCGTCGCCTGACTAGGCGCGATGACACCCATCTGCTTAAGTCCGATGAAGCAGATGAAAGCCCCAATACCCGCACTTATTGCGCGACGCAGATCAAGTGGGATAGATTTGATAACCCAAACGCGAAAGTTCGTAAACGAAAGCACGGTAAAAAGCGCCCCGCTTATCGCTACGATGCCAAGTGCACTCTGCCACGGCATCTTCGCATCCACGCACAACGCAAAGGTAAAATACGCATTTAGCCCCATGCCGACGCTAAGCGCTACGGGAGTATTTGCAAAGAGCCCATTAAATAACGTCGCGATTATCGTAATAAGCGCGGTTGCCGTAACCAGCGCATCAAACGGCATACCTGCGATGCTCATAATATTTGCATTCACGGGCACAATGTAAATCATCGCCAAAAACGTAGTAAGTCCCGCAATAAGCTCCTGCCTTACCGACGTTTTTGCTGCGGCGAGATGAAAGAATTTTTCCACTTGCTCCTCCTTTAGAATTTATTCGTAAATTTCGATCTGATTATATAAGCTGTCGCGCTCTACGGGCACAAAGCCTGCGGTGCTGATCATATCGATAAAATCGCGCTTGCTCTGCCCTTTTTTGCTGCTGGCGCCGGCGCTGCTTTGAATGCTTTCGTTTTCGATCGTGCCGTCAAGATCGTCCGCGCCGAAATCCTGCGCCACAAGAGCTAAGCTTAGCGTCGAGGTCGCCCAATACGCCTTGATATGCGCGACGTTGTCGAGCAAAATTCTACTAATCGCGATAGTTTTTAAAATTTCGACCGAGCCCAAAAAGCCCTTCACATCCAGGTAGTTATTCTCGCGCTGATACACGAGCGGGATGAAGGCGTTGAAACCGCCGCCGTTAGTGCGAGAGCGGCTCTCATCTTGCAGCGCGCGGATGCGCAAGATGTGATCGATGCGGTGAGCGCGGCTTTCGATATGACCAAAGAGCATCGTGGCGTTGCTCTGACGCCCGCGTGCATGCCACAGCGAGTGGATACGTAGCCACTGCTCGCTTGAGACCTTGCCTTTGCAAATTTTATCGCGCACGTCCTCGTCAAAAATTTCAGCGCCGCCGCCGGGCATCGAATCCACGCCGCTTTGTATCATCAGCTCTATCGTCTCCTCGTAGCTCATCTTCCACTTTCGCCGCCAGTAATCGATCTCCGCCGCGGTCATCGCCTTGATATGCACAAGCGGATATTTTTGCTTTATCGCTTTAAAAATTCCCAAATATTGCTGCGGCGTAACGAATGGATTGTGCGAGCTTACGATATGAATCTCCTTCGTTCCTCGTGCTACCGTCTCGTCCACGATACGCATGATCTCATCATCGCTCATCGTATAGGCGTTTTCGTTCTTGCGGTGCGCCGAAAATGCGCAAAATTTACAGGTATCTGCGCATAAATTCGAAGGATTGATATGACGATTTGCGTTGAAATAGACGTTTTTGCCGTTTTTTTCTTTGCGAATAGCAAAGGCGAATTTGCCCAGATCGAAAAGGTCCAAATCCCATAATTTCACGCCGTCTTCGTAATTTAATCTCTCGCCGCTTTGTAGTTTTTCTAAAATTTCCATCGATTTCCCAAGCCAAATTTTGTGCTAATTATATAATTTTTTGCTTACAAAACGGATAAGCGGACTAAATTTAGAGCCGAATTTCGTTAATTTAAAATAGCGTAGTAAAATGGGCGCCAAATTTTAAATAAGGAAAGCAAAATGTGTGGAATCGTAGGCTACATCGGAAATGAAGAGAAGAAAAAAATCATAATAAACGGACTTAAGGAACTCGAGTATCGCGGATATGACAGCGCTGGGCTTGCCGTGATGGACGAGAGTGCGAATATAAAGTACTTCAAAGCGGTCGGCAAGCTAAATAATCTCGAAGAAAAGATGAAAGATTTCACTTCGCAAGGCTTTGGCGTTGCGATCGGACATACTCGCTGGGCGACGCACGGAAAGCCCACCGAGCTTAACGCGCATCCGCATTTTGGAGATTTTAGCTTCGTCGTGCATAACGGCATCATCGAAAACTACATCGAGCTAAAGGACGAGCTCGAAGCGGACGGCGTGAAATTTTTAAGCCAGACCGATACCGAAGTAATCGTGCATCTTTTTGAAAAAAATTTCAAGGCTAGTAACGACGCATTTAAGGCATATGAAGCTACAATTAAACGACTAAAAGGCGCATACGCTACGCTCTTAATCACCAAGGCAGCACCCGGAGAAATTTTCTTTGCTAAAAACGCAGCTCCGCTGATCGTCGCAAAAAACGATAAAAACGAAATTTTCTTTAGCTCCTCAGACGCCCCCCTCATCGGGCTTGCAAATACGGCTGCGTATCTGGATGATCAAATTTACGGCGTTGCAAAGCTTGGGCAAATCGACATTTTTAAAAACTCTAAACCGCATAATTGCGCCTTTAGTGAGCTTCCGAAAGATAAAGGCTACGCGCAAAAAGAGGGCTTTAGATTTTTTATGGAAAAAGAAATTTACGAGCAAGCGCAAGTCGTAACCGAAGCGATGATGGGGCGCGTGATCAAGGGCGGCAAGATAAAATTTGACGAGCTTGACGAGGCGCTGTTTGAGGGTATCGACGAGGTAGTCTTATGCGCCTGCGGTACGAGCTATCACGCCGCGCTCGTAAGCTCGTATCTTTTCGAACGCATCGCTAAAATCCGCACAAAAGTGGAAGTCGCCAGCGAATTCCGCTACAAGGAGCCATTTTTAAACAGGAATTCCTTATTTATCGTGATCTCGCAAAGCGGCGAGACCGCCGACACCTTAGAGGCGTTGCACATCGCTAAAAAAGCCGGCCTTAGGACGCTTGCGATCTGCAACGTCGATAACAGCTCGATCGTGCGCATGGCAGGCAGCGTGATCCTCACCCGCGCAGGCATCGAAAAGGGCGTAGCCTCCACGAAAGCTTTTGCGACGCAGGTTATGGTGCTATGGATGTTCGTCGTGTATCTTGCAAATCTGCGCGAAGTCATCTCGGCGCGCACGAATTCCGCTGAAATTTCGGCGATGCTTCATATCCCGCAAATTTTAAAGATTAAGGACGGCTTGCAGGATAAAATTTACCGCATGAGTAAACACTATCTGCACGGACACGGCTTTTTCTTTATCGGGCGCGATATTTTCTATCCGCTCGCTCTTGAGGGCGCGCTCAAGCTCAAAGAGATCTCATATCTGCACGCGGAAGGCTATCCGAGCGGCGAGATGAAGCACGGGCCGATCGCACTTGCCGATTCTAATCTCTTTACGGTTGCGCTGATGCCTAAAAATACGCTTTATGAAAAAACCAAAAGCAACGTTGAAGAGCTTGCCGCGCGCGATGCATATATTTTAGCTATCAGCCCGGAAGAGCCCGAGATCGCGGATGATTTTATCAAAACAAGCGAGCAGAGCCACGCGATGAGCGAGTTTTTTGAGATGATGATAATTTTACAAATTCTAGCTCTTGAAATCTCCGTCAGACTTGGCAATGACGTGGATATGCCGCGAAATTTAGCCAAAAGCGTCACCGTAGAATAATCGTTTTTTAAGTTCATTTTGACTAATATTTCTCATTAAAAAATCGGGGAATGTTAGTATATGAGACTTATCGGATTTATCAGAGGTGAAAATGTCATAGTCGCCACGGGCGGGGTCGAGTATAGCTACGAAATGCTAGGCGAGCGCGATCCTAGCCTAACCGACGGCGATGAGGTAAGCTTCGACACGCTAGCATCCAGCGCGATAAATATAAAGCGCGTCGAGGGCTCTAAATCCAAAGACCGTGTAGCGCAAAAAGTAACCCCACAGCCAAAAGAAGCTGCAAAGCAAAACAATGAAATTTTTGGCGATAAGAATTCTGCAGAAAATAATATATCCGAAGCGCCATTTATTCAAAGTTCTACCGAAAATATTGCAAACGATATATCTGCCGTAAAAGAAACGAAGGTCGCAAAAAAATTTAATAAATTTAAATTTAACCGCAAAGCCAAGCTTACGAGTGCAAAAAAACCGAAATTCTTTGGATTTGAGTTCGTCCAAACAGACGACCTA
>NZ_CALKTL010000201.1 GCF_937997405.1 uncultured Campylobacter sp.
AGATCCTTGCTGATCATCAGCGTAAGGCTAGGCTTCTGAGAGCTAGGATCAACACAAGCCGCTACGAAGACGAAGGGCTCATGGAGCTCACCTGCGATCTGGAAGGCGATGTCCTTGACGATCTCAGCGGGAGCTTCCTTCTCGATGAGGAAGAGACGTACACCGCCGACCTCGACACGCTTCTCTAGGAGCTGACGCTTCTTCTCGGCGATCTGCTCACGGATATATTCTCCGACCTGCTTACCGAGCTCTACATTCTCCTCGAGGGTCTTACGGATAGCCGTCATCAGCTGAGGACTATTGTTGAAGAGCTGGCGGATGCTATCAATCAGGTCGGCCTGCTCGTAGAGATAGTTTTCAGCTGCTTCGCCGGTGACTGCCTCGATCACGCAGTAATCGCAATCCCTAAAAAGCACTGCCGCCGCAAGCGTGAGATACTCGAAATATGACAGGCTATCTTTAAACTCCGCGGGCAAGCTCTCTTGCAAAAACTCATGCGCGAAATCAAGCTCCTCATCCGTAGCATCGCGCCCTAGCGAAATGGGAGGCGAGCTTTGAGCGGATTTAAAATTTGATCTTAGCGGAGATTTAAAATTTTGCTCCGGCGAGAAATTGAAATTTTGCTCAGACATCGATTTAAGATCTTGCGAATTCCATAAATTTTGTGTAGAAGCAGAATTTTGCGTATCGATCGAATTTCGCGCGATAGAATTACGCTCGCTACAAAAATTTCGTGTGGTAGAAACGGAGTTTTGCAGGGCGGAATTCTGCTCGCCGTGCGAATTCTGAGTGGCGATAAAATCCTGCGTGGTGGAATTTTTCAAATTAGAAATAGAAATTTGAGAGGCGGAATTTTCTCTGTTCGCAAAATTTTGCATCTTTGCGGAATTTTGTTTTTCTGTAAAATTTGACACCAAAGCGGAATTTTGCTCGTTTTTAAAATTTGAAGCGTCGGAATTTAACGCAAAAACGGGACTTTGCGCGATGCGTCCGCCTAGATAGATGCGCTCGTTGAGCTTAAAAACGTGCGGGCTAGTGTAGTGCCCGACGCTAAAGCCCGCTGCGGCGATCGCGTTAGCCAAAAACCGCCCGGTGCTGCCCTTGCCATTGGTGCCGATGATTTGAATGACGTTTTTGAGCGGAATTTTATCTTTAATGGCAGCATACGCCCGCGGGAAGCGCTCGTAGTCGATTTTTTTGTAATAAATCGGGCGATTTTGCAAAAATTCTTTAATGCTGCGCCCGCTCAAGTCTGAATCCCCTAATCGCAAGCGCCGAAATAAACTCGTCAAACGCCTGCGCGGAGGCATTTTCGATCGCCTTGTAGCGGTCCTTATCGCTAATGATCGAGCTCGTATCGTAGCTATTTTTGACTAGGCGGCTAACTTTAAAATCGTAATCGCCCACGCAATCCTTGCTGAAAACCTCGCCGTTTTTAAGCTTGGTGCTGAAATTTACGATGAGATTTGCGCGGTAGCTAGTGACATAGCCGAACTGATCGTATGAAAGCTCGCTAAAGCTTAGGCTTTTTATACTCGCTACTACGATCGTCTGCGCCGAGTTTTTATCCGAAAGGCTCATCCCTAGGCGCTGAACTATACCCTGCCTGATCGCATCTTTAATAGCGACGGTGTTTTGCGGATCGGTCTTGCTCATCATCACATCCACAAATACGCTTCCGCTCATCGTCTCTTTCGCGATCCTCGAAACGGGCTTGTAGCCGCAGCCGATTAAAAAAATCAAACAAAAAACGGTTAAAACTCTTCTCATCTTCGCCTACTTTATCACCAAATTTACGAGCTTGTTTTTGACGTAAATTTCTTTTACGATGCTCTTGCCCTCTAGCCATTTGACGCAGTTTTGCTTTGCAAGGCTTAAAATTTCGCCCTCGCTTAGGCCTGCATCCGCTTCAAACTCGGCGCGCTTTTTGCCGTTAATCGTGACGGCAAGCTTGATCGTATCGCTCTCAAAGACCTCTTCGCAAACTCGCAGCTCGCCGAAATTTCGCCTCTTAAACAGCTTCTCGCTAAGCTCGGCGCAGATGTGCGGCACGATAGGCTCAAGCAGGTTTAATATCACAAAGTAGCCCTCGGTAAATACGTCTTTGTTGCTCTGCGCATTTAGCGCATTTAGCGCCTCCATACACGCAGCGATTAGGGTATTAAAAGCAAAACTGCTCTCATAAACCTGCTGCGATTTCTTAAGCGCCTCATAAACTTTAAGGCGGGCGTATTTTTCCTCTTTATTTAAAGCAGCGTGGTCGATCTGTGGAATTTTATCAGTAGCGTAGGCATTTTCGGCGCGATCGTAAAGGCGATTTAAAAATTTATACGCGCCCTCTACCGCGCTGTCGTTCCACTCAAGCTCCTTTTGAGGAGGCGCGGCAAAAAGTATAAAAAGTCTCGCCGTATCGGCGCCGTAGGTCTCGATAATGTCATCGGGATCGACGGTGTTTCCTTTGCTTTTACTCATCTTTGCGCCGTCTTTTAGCACCATGCCCTGGGTTAGCAGCCGTTCAAACGGCTCGCTATCGCGCAGATAGCCTATGTCGCGAAGAGCCTTTTGGAAAAACCTTGCATACAAAAGGTGCAAGATCGCGTGCTCGATGCCGCCAATATACTGATCGACGTTCATCCAGTAATTCACGCTTTGTTCGTCAAATGCCCGCTGCTGCCACGTTCGCTCGTCGCTTGCGTAGCGCGCGAAATACCATGAGCTTTCAAAAAATGTATCGAGCGTGTCGGTCTCGCGCATCGCGTCGCCGCCGCATTTAGGGCATTTGCAAAACTTCCAGCTAGGATGTGTATCGAGTGGATTTCCTTTGCCAGTAATCTTAATATCCTGCGGAAGCTCTACGGGCAGATTTGAAATTTCTTCGCTTACAAGCCCGCATTTTGGGCAGTGGATCATCGGGATCGGCGCGCCCCAGTAGCGCTGGCGGCTCACTCCCCAATCGCGCAGTTTAAAATTTACCACGCGGCGTCCGAGCTTTAACTCTTCAAATTTTGAGATGACGGCGCTTTTTGCCCTCTCGCTATCCATGCCGCTAAACTCTTCGGAATTTACCAAAACTCCGCTCTCTGCGTAAGCTTTGCTAGCGTCATAATCGCCGCTTTTAGGAGCGATGCTTTGGATGATCGGCAGGTTAAATTTCTTTGCAAACTCAAAGTCTCGTTCGTCGTGCGCAGGTACCGCCATAACCGCACCGCCGCCGTATTCTGCTAGGACGAAATTTGCGGTCCAAACGGGGATCTTTTTGCCGCTTAGCGGATGAAGCACGCTGATTCCGAGGCTCACGCCGTCCTTATCGCTTGCTTGGCGCTCGCGCGGGCTTTGATTTAAAATTTCTCTTACCTTCGCCGTAGCTTCCGCGTCGAGTAAACCTTTATCCAAAAGCCTCTTTACGACCTCGTGCTCCGGCGCGACCGCCGCGTAGCTCATGCCGTAGATCGTATCAGGGCGTGTCGTAAAAACCTTAAAGCCCTCGATGCCACCAAGTTTGGCGCTGCTTTGCTCGTCAAATTTAAAGCTAAATTCCAAACCTTCGCTGCGCCCGATCCAGTTTTCCTGCATCGTAAGCACCTGAGCGGGCCACTTGCCCTCAAGCTGCTTTAGGCAATCCAAAAGCTCCTGCGCGTAGGCGGTAATTTTTAGATAATATCCCGGCATCTGCTTTTGCACGACCTCGTTGCCGCAGCGCCAGCACCTGCCCTCCTCTACCTGTTCGTTGGCAAGCACCGTCTGATCGTGCTCGCACCAATTTACCACGGCGCTTTTTCTATAGATGAGTCCTTTTTCAAAAAGTTTTATGAAAAATTCCTGCTCCCAGCGCGTATAAAGCGGATCGGAGGTGGCGAGCATGCGACGAGCCGAAAAGCTAAAGCCCAGGCGGTGCAGCTCGTTTTTCATATAATCGATATTTTCGTAAGTCCAAGTTTTAGGGTGAATGCCGTGTTTGATCGCCGCATTTTCCGCAGGCATACCGAAGCTATCAAAGCCGATCGGCTGAAGCACATTGTATCCGCGTAGTCTATAATATCGACTCAGCGCGTCGCCGATGCTGTAGTTTCGCACGTGCCCCATGTGGATGCGGCCGCTTGGGTAGGGAAACATCGAAAGGATATATTTTTTAGGCAGGCTGTAATCGTCCTTAGGCTCGAAAACTCCCTCTTCATCCCAAATTTTCTGCCATTTAAGCTCAATACTTTTACTATCGTAAGGCATTTTGCGCTCCTAGAATTCGTCTTTAGTTTTTGCCGACTCAATCGCTATTAAAATTAGCGAGAAAAAGTTTGCAAGTAGCGCGCCGATGGCAAGCGAGGTCACGATCGATAGATCTCCCGGCGCTACTACAATCAAAACGAACGCCGGTATGAGATGCAGATCCGCTACGAGCGAGCTTGCAAAAAGCTCGGCTGCTAGCATATTTCGCACGCCTACCTTCAAAAGCGTCGAAACTGCATTCACGCTGGTTGCTATGAAAAGTAAAATTTCATTCTTCTCATACAAAAACCCGCCTATCGTAGTCATACTCATCAGCGCAAAAAATATGTAAATTACCCTTCCCCAGTTCATCTTTTATCCTTACACCGTGCCTTTTTCATACATGGCGCGATTCTTTTCTTTCTCTTTGATACGGCGCTGTTTTTCAGCCAAAAACGCGCGGTATTTCTCGACATTAAATTTAAACAAAATCAGCATCGGAGCAGCTACAAATACGGAGCTGAAAGTTCCTGCTATGACGCCTATTAGCATCACGAAGCTAAAGCCGTGGATCATCTCTCCGCCCCAGACGAATAAAATCACGATGACGATGAGAGTAGTAAGCGAAGTAAGCAGCGTGCGCGATAGCGTATGAGAGATCGATTCGTTTATAACCTCATCAAGCTTAATCGATTTGCTATCTTTTACTCCTTCTCGAATTCTATCGAAAACAACGATGGTGTCGTTAAGCGAGTAGCCCATTATAGTTAGCAGTGCGGCTAGAATTTCAAGGTTGAAATCCACGCCGGCTAAAATCATCGCGCCTACGGCAACTACGACGTCGTGCAGATCCGATAATACGGCTGCAATCGCAAATCTCCACTCAAACCGCAAGGTAATATAAACCAAAATGAGCGCAAACGACACACATACCGCTAAAATTCCGTTTGTGCGAAGCTCCTCGCCGACTTTAGGACCTACGATATCGACCTTGCGAATGTCGAAGTTTCCACTACCTTGTAAAATTTTTTGCGCCGCTAAGGCGGGATTATCGCCCAGTTCACTCGCAGCGCCTGAATATCTAATCGTGACCTCTTGATCGCTACCAAATTCCGTAACGTTGATATTGCCTAAATTTGCCGCTTCGAAGCGCTTTCTGATCTCATCAAGTGGTGCTTTAGCGTCGTATTTAACCTGAATAAGCGTACCGCCGCTAAAATCGATGCCGTAATTAATGCCCTTAATGAAAAATAGCGCAATAGAGCCTATTATCAAAACAGCAGAAAGCGCAAAGGTAAAATATCTAAATTTCATAAAATCATAAATTTTGCCCTTATCGAACACTTGCATTTGCGCCTCCTCTTACTTTATAACCGAGCCAAAGCGCGGTATTTTTGCTTTTTTCCATCTTATCTATTACTAGCTCAAACATTCCGTGAGTGCCTAAAATAGCCGTTATCATCGACGCTACGATACCGATACTCATCGTGACGGCAAAGCCCTTCACTGGACCCGTGCCGTAAGCATAAAGCGCAGCAGAAGTAATTAGCGTAGTGATATTTGAATCCACGATCGCGCTCATCGCGTTTTCATAGCCTTTATTTATACTTTGGCGGATTGAAACTCCCGTCCTTAGCACCTCTCTAACGCGCTCGTTAATGATGACGTTCGCATCTACCGCCATTCCGATAGTTAGTACGATTCCAGCCATTCCAGGAAGCGTCAAAGTAGCGCCGAATAGCGCCATACAAGCTATCAAAAACAAGATATTGACCGTAAGCGCGATATCGGCAAAAAGTCCCGCTACGCCGTAGTATAAAATCATAAAGATCAAAATCGCAACCGCTGCAAGACTAAGCGCCGCCATACTTTTATCGATGCTATCTTGTCCTAGGCTAGGGCCGATGCTGCGTGTCTCTGAGACTTTAACAGGAGCCAAAAGCGCACCGCTTCTAAGCGCAATCGCTACGTCGTGCGCCTCCTCGACGCTAAATCCGCCGCTGATCTGACCGCTGCCGCCGCCGATGCGCTCGTTAATGCGCGGTGCGGAGTAAACCTTGCCATCAAGTACGATCGCAAGGCGCTTACCGACGTTTTTACCGGTAAAATCGCCAAAAATTTGAGCGCCTTGAGAGTTTAGCGTAAAATTTATGATCGGCTGGTTGGTGTGCTGATCGAAAGCTACCTTCGCATCAACTAGCATCGCGCCGTCTAAAACTGGAATTTCGTTTATGAGATACTTGTAATTTGGATTTTTAACGTCCGGGTAGATCACGTCGCCGTAGGCTCTGGCATCCGCTGCGCTAATAGTCTGCGCGCGGTCTTGGCGCACGTCGTCCACCGCCATAAGCTGCAAGTGAGCCGCTTTGGCGATCAGATCCTTGGCGCGCTGCTCATCCGCTGCGTTTTTGACGCCAGGAAGCTCAACCAAAATATAGCTCTCGCCCTGCTTTGCTACCGTTGGCTCCGCAAGTCCGAATTGATCCAAGCGGTTTCGGATAGTCTCGACGGCCTGTTCGATCGCATATTTTTTAGTCGCTTCGACCTCCTCGGGGGTTAGTGTGACGCGATATTTTTCGCCAGATTTTTGAATGTCTAATCCGCTTGCGGCGCTATGCAAAATCGCATCAAATTTGGAAGCCTCATCTGCGTCTAAAATTTCAAACTCAAACGAATCGCCTTCCAATTTTAGCCCGTCCATCAGCAGATCATCGCGCTTGGCGGCGTAATTAACGCTAGCGGCGATCGATTTGATCTTCGAAACGACCGCTTCGTCGCTTTGAACTTCCAAAAGCATATGCAGGCCGCCTTGCAGATCTAGACCCAAGTTTATCTTGCTTCCCTTTTCGGTCTGAAAGATCGAAGGCGCGGCAAAAATTGCCGAAAAAATAACCGCAGCTAAAAAGATCAGCAGGCGGTATGAAATTTTACTGCTCATCTAATTTTCTTGCCACGAATTGTTTATCTAGCTCGACCATGACCTCATCGTTAAGCTTAACTGTGATAAAATCATTGTTTGTTTTCACGACCGTGCATTTTATGCCACCGCTAGTTATGATCTTATCGCCTTTGCCGAGCGCATCGACCATCGCTTTATGATCCTTGGCCTGCTTTTGCTGTGGTCTGATAATCAAAAAATACATAATCGCAAAGATTACGACGATAGGCAGGATTGATGCAAAGAAGTTTCCTTGTTCCATGTGTTTCCTTCATTAGAAATTTAAAAAGTAGCTATTTTACATTAAGTTACATAAATAAAGGCTTTGTTCTTGCCCTTGCGCTTTCAAATTTTATTTTCGTAGAAATTTTAAGCTCTAAATTTGACGGTTTAATCGCCTTGGCGGCGGAATTTTTCTCGCCTCTAATTGCGATAGCGGCACTTTTTTATTTGCTAAAAGCAAGCAAGGCGGAGTGGTTTTGGTGCGGATTTTTTATCGGCGCGCTGTGGATGCACTGGATCAGCTTCAGCCTGATCTATTTTAATCTCGCGTTTTTGATCCCGCTTGAAATTCTTGGAATTTGTCTCGTTTATGCCTTTATTTTCCGCATCTTTGCGATCTTTGACGCGCCCGTTTTGCGCGCTGCATGCCTTTTAGCGCTGAAATTTATCCATCCTTTCGGCTTTGATTGGCTAAATTTTGAACTGCTGCTAAGCCATGGAATTTTCAGAGCCGATCTTAGCGCGCTGGCTCTGATTTTAGCGGGACTTTGCGCGGTTTTGTATCTACGGGGGCGCGGCGCGGCAGCTAAGCTTAACGCCTCGATTTTCGCGGCGTTTTTGATCTGCGCGTTGCAATTCAGCCAAAAAGAGCCCGAGCCGCTGCCGATTAAAATTTCGCTCGCAAACACCGATATTTCGCAGTATGACATCTGGGCAAAGGATAAAATTTTATCCGCCGCGTTGGCAAATTTGGCCCGCATAGACGATGCGATCGCGGCGGGGCAAGACGCGATAATCTTGCCTGAGAGCGCCTTTGCGATGCCGCTAAATTTAGAAAATGTGCTGGTTGAAGCTCTAAAGGAAAAATCGCGCGCAATTACGATCGTAGCGGGCGCGGAAGCGTATGAAGACGGGAAATTTTACAACAGCGCCTATCTTTTTACGAACGGGGAAATGAAGCGCTTTGATAAGCACATTTTGGTGCCGTTTGGCGAAATGGTGCCGCTGCCGGAATTTGCGCGGAATTTTATCAACCGCGTGCTGTTAGGCGGCGCGACCGATTTTTCGACGGCTAGCGGTTTTAGCGACTACGAGCTTGGCGGCGTAATCGTAAGAAGCGCCGTTTGCTACGAGGCTACGCGCGCGGAGCTTTACGAGGACTCGCCCAAATATGTCGTAGCGATCAGCAATAACGGCTGGTTCGTGCCGAGCTACGAGCCCTATTTGCAGCGCCTCATAATCCGCTACTACGCGAGCTTGCACGGCACGTTGATCTATCACGCCGTAAACGGCAGCGCTAGCGAGATAATCGCTCCGAAAAAAATCTGGATAAACCGCCTTAAAGATCATCTAAAATAGCCTAAAAAGTTATTTTTAAACGACTTTTGGATAATATTTTAAAATTTTATTAGGAGCTAAATTTATGGCTAAATACAATCGCATACTCGTAAAATTTTCGGGTGAAGCGCTAGCGGGAGAGAACGGCTTTGGGATCGACAGCGAAATTTTAAAATTTATCGCTAAAGAGATCAAGCAGCTCGTAGAGGGCGGCATCGAAGTAGGCATCGTAATCGGCGGCGGCAATATCATAAGAGGCGTAAGCGCCGCAGCTAGCGGTATCATCAAACGCACCAGCGGCGATCATATGGGCATGCTAGCGACCGTCATCAACGCAATCGCGATGAGAGAGGCGCTAGAATACGCAGGTATGGACGTACGCGTGCAAAGCGCGATAAAGATGGAAGCGATCTGCGAGACCTTCATCATCGGCCGCGCCAAAAGGCACCTCGAAAAAGGTCGCGTCGTGATCTTTGCCGCGGGCACGGGAAACCCATTCTTCACGACCGATACTGCGGGCACTCTCCGCGCGATCGAGATCGGAGCCGACGCTATCATAAAAGCCACCAAGGTAATGGGGATCTACGACAAAGATCCGCAAAAATTTAAAGATGCTAAATTGCTTTCCAAAGTCACTTACGATCAAGCCCTACACGACAACATCAGGGTGATGGACGATACGGCTATCGCGCTTGCTAAGGATAATGCGCTCCCAATCATCGTGTGCAATATGTTTAAGAGCGGAAATTTATACAAAATCGTCGATGGCGGAGATCTAAGCTCCTGCTCGATCGTAAAAAACTGAAATTTTAAATTTAAGGAGAATTGATGAGAACCGAACAAATTGTAGCCAAGGCTTTAAAAGTAACGGGCGGAGACAGATATAAGCTATCTTTGATGATAAGCAAACGCGCCGAGCAGCTAGCTGCAGGCGAACCACCGCTGATAGAGAACGTAGATACTCGCAGGATGAAATTTGCCGATATAGCAATCTTGGAACTAGCCGAAGGTAAGATCGCATTAGATGGAATCGTTGACAAGGATTAATGATAACTTCTTAGAAAGTCTCATCGACGATGTCGTCGATACCAAAGACATTCAAAGCGCCAAGCAGCTGCTTTATAATCTAAAAGAGCCCACTCCGCTGCTAGTGGATGCTATAAATTTATGCATCGCGCAGCATGACGGGCAGTTTCGCAAAAGTGGCGAGCCGTATGCGATCCATCCGATTTTGGTAGCCTGCTTCGTATCTTTTATGGGCGGAGACGACGCAATGGTAATATCTGCGCTACTACACGACGTAGTAGAGGATACAGATTACAGCATCGAGCAGGTTAGACAAAGATTCGGCGACGAAGTAGCCAAAATCGTAGAAGGACTTACCAAAATCGTAAATATCAGAGAGGATAAATTAGCCCCATCCGGCGATAGCAACGCCAAGCTGCGAACTACCGCGCTTACCTTCCGTAGGATGCTGATGATCTCCATTAACGATCAGCGCGTCTTGGTAGTCAAGCTCTGCGACAGGCTACACAATATGCTAACCCTCGACGCACTTCGCCCCGATAAACAAAAACGTATCGGCGAGGAGACGCTTTTAGTTTATGCGCCGATCGCGCACAGGCTTGGAATTTCATCGATCAAAAACGTGCTTGAAGATCTTAGCTTCAAATACGTTATGCCTAAAGAGTATTCGGCAATCGCCGATTACGTCGAAGAGCATAAGCAGCAGCTTCAGATGAGCTTGAGCAAATTTAGCGAAAAGATCAAGGAGTATATGCTTTCAAACGGCTTTAGTGAAGGTAGCTTTGAGATCCAAAAGCGAATGAAACACTACTACTCGATATTTTTAAAGATGCAGCGCAAAGGAATTTCGATCGAGGAAGTGCTCGATCTTTTGGCCATCCGCATCATCGTGCAAAAGCCGATGGATTGCTACTTGGCTCTTGGCATCATCCATACTAAATTTAATCCGCTCATATCGCGCTTTAAGGATTATATTGCGCTTCCGAAGCAAAACGGATATCAGACGATCCACACAACCGTCTTTAACGAAAGTATGATCGTAGAGGTGCAGATCCGCACCTTCGATATGCATAATACCGCGGAATTCGGCGTCGCCGCGCACTGGAAGTATAAATATAGCGGCTCGATCAATCCGAAGCTTGATTGGCTAAACGACATCGGCATGCAGGAAGAGGACGACGCCAACGCTGAGGATCTTTACGAATACGCTAAAGACAGCCTCTACGTAGAAGATATCGCCGTGTATTCGCCCAAGGGCGGAATTTTTACATTGCCGCGCGGCGCCACGGCGCTTGATTACGCCTACGAGATACACTCTCAAGTGGGCTTAAAAGCCACCGAAGCCTTTATAAACCGCGTCAAGGTGCCGCTTCTAACGGAGCTTAAAAACGGCGACATCGTTCATATCATCACGGGGGACGAGCCGCATTATCGCTGCAGCTGGCTAAGCTCGGTAAAAACGGGCAAGGCGCGCGCGACGATAAAGGCGTTTTGCAAACAAAAGATCAGAGATATAAATTTTGAAGTAGCAATTAAAATTTTATGCGCGATCTTTACGACGAGCAAGGAGAGCATTTTAAGCTGGCTTGAAAAAGAAAATTTAAGCAAAAAGATCGGCAAAGCTGCCTATGACTCGGTATTTTTAAAAGACGTCGTAAATGCGCTGAAAAAATACCCGCTCAAAGAGAAATTTTTCAATATGAAATTTCGCAGCAAGTATGAGATCGAGAAGCAAAAATTTGACAACATCGTGGTGTATTCAAATTTTAAAATCGACGAGGTTGAGTTTGATTACTGCTGCAACCCAAAGCGCGGTGACGACATCATCGGCTTTCGCAACGGACATGGCGTGACGGTGCATCATAAGCTGTGCGAACGTGCAAGCGAGC
>NZ_CALKTL010000202.1 GCF_937997405.1 uncultured Campylobacter sp.
GGGCATCGACGCCAGCGTCACGACCGTGCTTTTCGATACAAAATTTAACGTTATCCACGACCGCACGCCGCTTAAAAAGGTCGAAAACCTAACGTCTAAAGAGTACTACGCCGGCGGCAATACTGCGCTACTAGATGCGATCGGCAGCACGATAGCGCGTATCGAGCGGGTGCCCGACATCTATGCCAAAAACAATCGCGTGCTTTTCGTCATCATCACCGACGGCTACGAAAATTCGAGCCGCGAATACTCCAGAGCGCAGATTAAGAAGATGATTAGCGACAAGCAGGAAAAATACGACTGGGAATTTATCTTTTTGGGCGCTAATATCGACGCTGCGAGCGAAGCGCAAAGCATCGGCATCAAAAGCGAAAACGCCCTAAAATACGAGAATTCCAAAGAGGGTGTAAGTAAAAATTTCGAAGCGGCAGCCGAGATATCCAAAGACGTAGCGACCGACAATAAAGCAAACTCGAAATGGCGCGACAAGGTGCTTAAAGACAAAAAATAGCAAATCGCGAGGCGCACTAAAATTAAGTGCCGCTGCTAAAACGAGCGGCGGCGTGAAAATAGGCAGCGATGTGCAGCGCGCGGCGCAAAACGAGCTTTAGCAAAAAACGCGGGCGGCGGTGCAAACGAGTTGTGGCGCTAAATATTCAGCGCGAAAACACGGGCGACGGCGCGAAAACAGATAGTGCACCAGGTCGCTTGCCAAAAAATTTAATGCGAATATGTGCCGCAAGAAAAACAGGCGCGAGAGGAATAAAAACAGCGTGAAGCGGAGCCGAAAACTCCGTGAGCCTAGCAATATGGCGCGCATATTGATTTTCACTCAGCGCATTTTAGAATTTTATTTTGATTTTTTCATACAGCGCGCGGTATTGCTTTGTGCGGCAAGGAAACGCAAATTTGCTCACTAAATTTAAACGCTTCGCGCAGGCATCCTTAAATTTGATGCGCTAATTTTGCAATTTTGCAAGCGAGGCTAAATTTAATACGCGTAAACAAAATTTTATAGTCTAAATTCAGGCGCTTCGCGAAGGGCGCCGATTTGCAGCGAGTAAGCCATTGTTTCGCAAGCAGCGACAAATTTACGGCGCGCAAATTCCGCTTTTTGCAGGCGATAGATAAATTTTGCCCTTCGCAAGCCACGCTAAATTTTAAAATTTCGCCGCCGCAAAACGGGCGCAGCTACCAAGCGCGGCTGTATTAAATTTCGCAAATTTAACGAGGAGAAAGCTTATGAAGGTATCTGAGATCGACACGCCGGCGTTGTTGATCGATCGCGAAATCATGCTTCGCAACCTGCAAAAGATGCAAAGCTACGCGGACACCGCGGGCGTGAGCCTACGCCCGCACACCAAGACGCACAAAATGCCGTATTTCGCGAAGCTGCAAAAAAGCCTCGGCGCTACTGGCATCACGGTCGCCAAAACGGGCGAGGCCGAGATCATGGCGGCAAACGGGCTGAAAGATATATTTATCGCAAACGAGATCGTTGGCGAGCTGAAATTTCAGCGCATCATCGCGCTTTTGCGCGCGGGGGTAAACTTAAGCTTCGGCGCAGATAGCATAGAGCAGGCGCACCTGATAGAGCGTGCCTTTGAGCGCAGCGGCACGAAGGCCTGCGTGTTTGCCGAGATCGAAGTGGGCGAAAACCGCTCGGGCTTCGTAGAAAAGCAGGATTTCGCGGCGTTTATAAAATTTCTAAAAGGCTGCAAAAATATCGAATTCCGCGGCGTGTTCTCCCACGACGGACACTCCTACAAAGCCGCCGATAAGAACGAATGAGAGCGCATCCACCTAGCCGCGCAGCGTCGCACGCTGGAGTTTGCGGATATCGCGCGCGAGCTAGCTCTGCCTGCGCGCGTCGTTAGTATCGGCTCGACGCCCTCGCTCATAAATGATTTTGAAATTTTAAAGGGCGTCACCGAGATCCGCCCGGGCACCTATATCTTTATGGACGCCTCGCAGGCGCAGGCATACGGCGATTATTCGATGAACGCCGCAAGCATCCTTACGACCGTCATCAGCAGACCTACGGCGGATCGCATCATCACCGACGTCGGCGCCAAGGGGCTCACGCAGCAAAGGCGCACCGAGGGCTTTACGGCAACGCCCGGGCTCGGGCGCATAAAGGGCACGGAGGTGTGGATAAAGGGCGTTTACGACGAGCATGCGATCATCTACGACAGAGCGCTGCGAGATGCCGTGCGCGTGGGCGATCGACTCGAAATTTATCCAAACCACATCTGCCCCGTTGTAAATTTACACGAGTTTGCCTATCTCGTTAGCGGCGGCGAGGTCGTAGAAAAGATCCCCGTGCTATGCAGGGGCAAGCTGCAATGAGCGGGCAAATTTTAATGTGAGGCGAGGTAAAATTTTAGCTTCGGTAGAGCCTGGCTAAATTTAAGGCGCGAATTTATCGCCGCTCAGGCTGTGGCGCAAAGCGCGCCGAATTTGATGACGAAATTTAACGAAAGGCAAAAATGAGGCTTTGGACGATAAACTTTAAATACCTCGATGCAAAGGGGCTAGTCGCACTTTGGCGCGAGGCACTGCTAGCTAAAAACGTGCTGGCTGGGCTTACTAAAGGCTATAAAAATCACCCGCAGCTTGACCGCTTTTACGCGCATGAAAACGCACGTGAGGCGATAAACGCGTATCTGGCGGAGGTTTATGCGCACGCCTGCGCTCGCGAGTATAAATTTGACGCGGCAAAAGTAGGCGAATTTGACGAGCGAAATTTAGCCAAAATAGCCGTCTCTCGCGGGCAGATCGAGTATGAATTCGCATTTTTGCAAGAGAAGCTAAAATCACGCGACATCAAGGCTTACGAGCGAAATTTAAGCGTAAAAAATATAGAAATTGCGAGCATTTTTAAAGAGGTCGAAGGCGAAATCGAGCCGTGGGAAAAGGTGAAAATTTAGCGCCGTCGCGCTCTAGATTATTGGGCTTGCTTGAACAAATTTGATTAAAAACGCCAAAATACATTACGTCGATTTCCCCTTAAATTTTACGTAAAAATCTCAAATTTACGATTAGTGGCGATTTGCCAAAAAGGGCAAGCAATTTTATCCGCTTTGGCGAGAAATTATGGGCAATTCGTCAAATTTTAAAAGACGAACCTAACGTCAAATTCGCCTCTATTTTTAAAAATAAAAGCC
>NZ_CALKTL010000203.1 GCF_937997405.1 uncultured Campylobacter sp.
CTAAAATTCTAAAATTCTAAAATTCTAAAATTCTAAAATTCTAAAATTCTAAAATAAGCCGAATTTACCGTCCTTGCGCTTATAAAGCACGCGCATTTTAGCATCCATATCGTTAAAGACCAAGAACTGATCGGTACTTTCTTTAAGCTTATTTAGCGCCTCATCGATCTCTAGCGGCTTATATAGATCCAGCTCGGTAGGGACTATTTCATCGACCTCGTCGTTTAAATTTGGCTTATTGGCACCGACCGCATTATCTACGGCGTTTTGTTTCATTTCGTCGCGATTTTTATGAGAATTTACCTTATCGTGGTATCTGCGTAGAACTTTTGAAGCACGATCTACGATGAGATCGACGGCGGCATAGAGATCTTTATCTTTTTGACGCACGACGATAGTGTCTTGATGCGCTAAATTTAATGAGAAATCTACCACGAAGCCCTTTTTGCCTTGCTTCTCGTCAGCAGAAATTACACAACGCCCAGAGATGATGTCGAGATTATATTTTTCTAGCGTCTCAAATGCGTTTTCGACATAATTTTTAATAGCCTCCGTTAGCTCAAACTGCTTACCTACGATATTTAAATTCATCGTCTCTCCTTTGCATTATGGTTTTTGAATAGTACGCCTATGATATGTAATCTGCGGTCTGCCCATAACTTCTACGTTGGATTTTACTACTACATCTACAAGCGCGGCATGGCTTAGAATTCTGCCCACACTACCATTTGCAAGTGTTTCGGACGAGCCTTGCCCAAAATTACTATAAGCGACGGTATGATTGCCGGGCGCACCCAGCTGTCTATCGAAATATCCGAATGTCACGGTGATATCAAACATTTTTTCGCCCGCATTATTTGACGGGTACTCGAGCGTAATCGTATTTAGTGTAGGGTTGCTCGCAGCTGTAGCGCCTCCTGCCTTAAGATCGGTAGTTAAATACTGGTGCTTTTGCATAGCAAGGACAGCCAGCTCCGTAGCACTCTGCGCTAGCAACAGCGCCTGCTCTCTGCCTTGGATATTATTGACATCGCGAGCCGTCATAGATGCTATAGATAGTGCCGTAATCGCCGTAGTTGCTACAATGATGATAAAAAATATGGCTGCTACTAGAGCAAAGCCTTTTTGCATAGTTTTCATTAGTACACCACCTGTGCTTTACAAACGTTTAGATCCAGCTCCGCGGGATCGAAATTTCTGCCATCGTCTCTCATACATAGTTTAAGCGCAACGGCACCATTATCATCCTTAAACCTAAATAAGCTCACATCCTCTGCTAGTAACGAGCTGCTAGCCTTATCATATGAGTGTGCATCTTTTTCAACGGTGCTCCATGGACGATAGTTATACCTCAATACTAGATCAAAATTCTTACTCAAATTTCCCGCATTGTCTTTCGTATAAGTTACGACATTAGCGGGGACGATCGCATAGGCGCTATGCGCTATATAGTACTGCTCAGAAAATTCCTGAGAGTTAGCATTGTTTGGATTGAACGGATATTGATTGATGGTGATAGTTTCACCTTGTATGCTACCGCTACCCGCATCACTAGGAGTGCCTACGGCGATTAGTACGCGGTTTCTGCCGTCTGCCCGAACAGCCCTATCGTAACCGAAGCCTATGCCTACGCTAGTAGGCGAAGCATCGTTAGTAACAACCCTAAAAATAACAGCAACTTGGGTGTTAGTAGAAGGTCTATTATATGTCGTAGCCCTTAAATCTCCAAAAGGCAGTGTTATCGTATCTTTTACAACTCCTTCTGTAATTCCAT